>JANXMD010000247.1 GCA_025354845.1 Verrucomicrobiota bacterium
ACCCACGACCCAGCGAGTGGCGCGGGTGGTTGACTCCGGCGTTGGTGCGGTCCAAGTTGACTGAGATCACCGGAGCGGAATTCCCCAAAAACTCTCAATTTGCCCCGACCATGACCACGTCCGCCTTCTCTACTTTGTGTACCGCGCCGACCCAAATTGAGGCCGAGATGATTCTCAGCATCCTGCGTGCCGAGGGGTTGAATCCGATGGACCTGGGCACCAACGCCTACGGTCCTGCTGGCGGAGGATCCATGTTCTACTCGATCCGCGTCCCCACCACCGAACTCGCGACGGCGCAGGAGTTGATGAAGACGCAGGAGTGAGTCTGTCGCATTTTGGCAGCGACACGGCAGGCGCGCGAACGGAGATGTGCCCCGATCGACAGCGCCGTAGGTGCGTAATCTCTGTAGAACCGTTTACCCCAACCCGATCGAGCCCCGGCGGGGCGGCATCGTCGGGGTGGGGTTTGAGCGGAGGATGTCGCCCCTGACGGGGCTTGGGATTCATCGGGTGTGGTGTGGTGTCTACAACGATGTCGCGCCGACGGCGCTGGAGATCCGAGTGGGGGTTTTATGCCGAGCCCAACGACGCACTGCATGTGGGGCGGTATGACGGCAGCACCACGGCAGGCGTGCGAACCGGGGGGTGTGCCCCGATCGACAGCGCCGTAGGTGCGTAATCTCTGTAGAACCGTTTACCCCAACCCGATCGAGCCCCGGCGGGGCGGCATCGTCGGGGTACGGTCTGATGCGGAAGATGTCGTCCCGGACGGGGCTTGGGATTCATCGGGGGTGGTGTCTACAACGATGTCGCGCCGATGGCGCTGGAGAGCCTGGAGCGGGATCCGAGGCGTAGCAGGCTAGTCATTGGAATTTCGCCGTGGATCACGGCGGCTGTAAGCCTGGCGCTTCCTCGTCTTAGATTTTAGGGAGGAAAGCCCCCCTCTCCCATGGCCAATACTTACACGCAAATCTACCTCCATGTCGTGTTTGCCGTTGAAGGACGGCAAAACCTTATCGAGCCCGAACACAACGACGAGTTGCAGAAGTACATAACGGGCGTCGTCTCAGCTCAGAGGCACAAACTACTTGCCATCAACAATATGCCGGATCATCTGCACTTGCTTCTCGGCCTCAGAGCCGATGCGGCTCTGTCGGATTTGGTACGCGACATCAAAGCGAACTCGTCCCGATTCATTTCCGGGAAGCGCTGGGTGCGTGGCCGGTTTTCCTGGCAGGAGGGCTTCGGCGCGTTTTCATACTCGCGTTCGCAACTTGGAACGGTGATCCGCTACATCGAAAACCAGCAAAAGCATCACGCCTCAAAATCATTCGGAGCGGAGTACGTCGAACTCTTGGAGAAATTCGGCGTGGAGTTTGACCCGCGATATGTTTTCAAACCACTCGCCCCCTGACAGCGCCGTAGGTGCGCGATCTCTGTAGAACCGCTTACCCCAACCCGATCGAGCCCCGGCGGGGCGGCATCGTCGGGGTACGGTCTGATGCGGAAGATGTCGCCCCGGACGGGGCTTGGGATTCATGGGGCGTGGTGTCTACAACGATGTCGCGCCGACGGCGCTGGGGATCCTAGCCTTCGCCGTTCGGAATTCACCGCGGGGACCAACCCGGGCGTCCTCCGTCGCTTTCAACGATCAACCTGGCGCGGAATCGACGGCCAACTGGAGCTGAATCTCGGCTTCGAAGCCGGACGGGGTGCGGTTGCGAAAGTGGACGGTGCCGTGGCAGGCGTCGATGCAGCTGCGGACGATGGCGAGGCCCAGACCTGCACCGCCGTCTTCGCGGGTACGGGCAGCGTCGGGGCGGTAAAAGGGTTCGCCCAGGCGTGCAAGGGATTCGGGCGTCACGCCAGGTCCAAGGTCGGCGATGATCACTTGGACGCGGGACCCAGAACGCGCGGCAGATAGCGTGATCGGCCCGGCTTGGGCGGCGTAACGCAGCGCGTTGCGGACCAGATTGCCGATGGCGCGGGCCAGCAAATCGGGCGCGGCTTCGATGAGAAGGTCTTCGGCAATGTCGATCCGCACCGCACCCTCGGGCGGAGATTCGCGGTCCACGGCGCCCGTTACCAGCGGGAGAAGCGCCACGGTTTCCAAGGGGAGATCGCGCTGACGGAGGCTGGCCTTGGAGAATGAGAGCAGTTCATTCACAAGACCCGACATGTGACGCACCTCTTCGCGAACGTCCTGCACATATTCCTTCGAGCGCGCGTCGGCGCGTTGATCGAGGATGCCCAGGGCCATTTCCATGCGAGCCAGCGGCGAGCAGAGTTCGTGCGCGACGTCGCCGAGGAAGCGCTTCTGGCCGAGGACGAATCCGCCGAGGCGGGTGGACATCTGGTTGATGGCCGTGCCGAGGCGACCAAGTTCATCACCGCGTTGATCGTGCACTGCGATTTCAAAGTTACCTTCCGCGATCCGTTCGGTGGCGCGGGTCATCTGACTGATCGATCGCGTCATTTGACCGACGAACGGCAACCACCAGAGGACGGAAACTAAAATCACTGCGGAGCCGGCCCAGAGCCACGGGGCGGAATTGAAGAAGAAGCCGCCGCCAGAAAGTTGATCCGAGGAGATCGAGAGGAAGGTGGGGCGATGTTGTTCGGGATCGGGGAGCATCGCGTCGACTAGAAGCCAGTAACGGCCCGGGTTTCCCGAGTGCACGAAGCCGGCAAGACCGTCGCCCCCGCGGCGTGGGGGGTGCGGGCCGTCCGGCGGCGGAAAATCACCGAGCCGGTCCGGCGGCATGCCGTCGAAGCCCTCCATTCCCGGGGGACCGCCACGTCCATGCGGCGGACGGTTCGCCGGCCTGCGCGCGAGTACCTCGATCACCTCGGCCGGAAGTGTCGATTTCGCGCCGGCGAGCACGTCTCCAGAAATCCGGACGACCTGGAACCGCACTCCGTGGATCCGGCTGTAGCGATCCAATTCGTCCGTCCATTGAGAAATTGGGCGGCTGCGTAGATCCTGGATCAGCGATTCCGCCACCGGTTGGGCACGTTCGCCAACCAACGCGGTGAGAAGGCGATCGACCTTCAGCTGCGAGCGGAGGAACAGCAGCGAGCAAACCGCCAGCAGGACGAGGTTCAGGAAGAACCAGCCGACGAACTGCGCATAGAGCGGGACTCGCAGTTTCATGCCTCGGCCTCGGGATCGACCATCATGTAGCCCGCGGCTCGAAGTGTCCGGATGAAGCGGGGTTGCTTCGGGTCGTCCCCGAGCTTCCGGCGCAGGGCCGAAATGTGGACGTCAATGGAACGATCAAACACGTCGTAGTTGCGGTCGCGGCATTCATCGAGGAGCTGTTCGCGCGACTTCACCCGGCCCTTGGCCTTGGCGAGCGACACCAACAGCTCGAATTCCACCGGAGTGAGTGTTACCGGTTGATCGCCGACAACAACCGTGCGCGAGGCGGGCCGGACGTGGAGGTTTCCCACTACGAGTTCGGCCTGTTCGTCATCGGCAGGGGCGTTTGCTCGTGTGCTGCGGCGGGTCACGGCGCGCAGGCGGGCGAGGAGTTCCCGGGTGGAGAAAGTCTTGGGAAGGTAGTCGTCGGCGCCAATCTCCAGTCCAACGATCCGGTCGGCTTCATCGCCGCGCGCGGTGAGCATGAGCACCGGTACGTCGCTTTGATGCCGAATGCGCTTCAGTACTTCGAATCCATCCATGCCCGGTAGCATGAGATCGAGGATCACAGCCTGCCAGGAACCGGTGGTGGCGCTAACGACACCGTCGGGTCCGGTGTGGACGCACTCGACGCCGTAGCCCATGGGTTCCAGGTAGTCGCGAATCAGCCGGCACAGCTTGCGGTCGTCGTCGATGACCAGAATCCGGCTGACTTCGGTGTTGGAGGCGGTGGGGTGGGTGACGCTCATCCGGCACACAGAGTATCCTCGGAAGCCTGATTGTCCGCAGTGTTTACAGCGGCTTAACAATTTTCCCTGGTTTCGCAAACGCAGACTTAACTGGAACCGGCTTTTCTGGGTGTAGAACAGTCAACCAGCCCCCAGTCATGAACTTCACAAAAAACCTCCTCTCCGCCTGGGTGGCGGCAGCGATCCTGCCGATCGCCGCCGTCGCCGGGGATCCTCGAACCGACCAGTGGTACACCGTGCAGTCGGGACAATACGCCCGCATTTACACGGATGCCGCCGCCAAGTCCGCCGGCAACGCAGTGGCGACCTGGAGCAACGGCTCCCAGACCCAGTCGCTCCCTGCCTACTCGGGTGTTCAGGAGGTCTATTCCTCCGACAGTTGGGTGTATCTGCGCTCCACGGGGCTCGGTGTTCACGTGATGGGGCCGTGGTCCGTTGGGTTCCCAAATCTGCCGCAGAATCGTAAGATCCTCTACCGCATCCCCCGTACGCCGGCCGTGCCGGCAACCCCGTCCCTCACCGGACTGGGATCCATCGGGTACTTCGTCGATGGCGTGGCCATGTTCGATTCGCGTGATGGCTTCTTCTGGAACGGTTCCACCGAAAGCGGCGGCGCCGGCAGCGGCTTTTGGAATCGGGAGGCTTATGTGAACGAAGGAGCCACCTTTGATCCCGCCTATGCGCACCAGGAGCAACAGGGAACCTATCACTATCACGCGAATCCGATCGCGTTGCGTTACCTGCTCGGGGATCACGTGGATTTCAACGCCACCACGCGCACCTATTCCGAATCCACCGCGCCGGTCACCCGGCACTCGCCGATCCTTGGGTGGGTGGCCGACGGGTTTCCCGTGTACGGACCCTACGGCTATACGGTGGCGACCAATGCCTCAAGCGGAGTGCGTCGGATGATTTCCGGATTCCAGCTGCGAAACGGTCAGAAGGGGACGGACACTCTAACGACGACCGGTCGTAGCTCGATTCCCGCGTGGGCGAAGCGTTTGTACGGATCCACCGGTACCCAGACCGGTCCGGCAGTGTCCACGACCTATCCGCTCGGCCGCTACATGGAGGACAATGCCTTCCTCGGCGATCTCGGGTTTTCGCAGGGCACGGACTTCGATCTCGATGAATCCAATGGACGGTTCTGTGTCACGCCGGAGTTTCCCAACGGAACTTACGCCTACTTCGTGAGCATCGCGGCCGATGGGACCCCGGTTTATCCCTACAACATTGGCCGGTCGTATCATGGAACCCCTTCCGGTGGTGATGTGACGTCGATTTCAGAGACCGTGACCACCAACTTTGTCGGTGGGCCGAGCCGCCCGATTGTCTTCGATGCGCCGACGCTCAGGAATGGGGAGGTGACCTTGGTTTGGACCGCAGTGGAAGGTGGGAGCTATCAGCTGGAGTCGGCCAATGATCTTCAATCCTGGAGCAGCATGGGTGCGGTGGTGACCGCCTCTGGGAATGTTGGCACAACGAATGCGGGCGCGGTGTCGCTCGGGGACCGGAGGTTCTATCGGGTGTCGACCCTGACGCTCGCGGACTACGACCCGGCAACCGGCACGGCCAATTCAGGAG
This sequence comes from Verrucomicrobiota bacterium, assembly GCA_025354845.1. Classification (GTDB taxonomy): domain Bacteria; phylum Verrucomicrobiota; class Verrucomicrobiia; order Limisphaerales; family UBA9464; genus CAIVQB01. The sequence goes on from JANXMD010000247.1 coordinate 5,476, forward strand.
GAACTGGTGGTGGCGGTGGCGGGACTCAAGGCCCGCCGTTGGCATCGATCTCTCCGACCAGTGGAAGTCGTGGCGCCTCGGTCACGGTGACGATGACGTTGGGACAGAATCCACCGCCGACAGCGATCAATCCATCCTCCGCCGCGTTGGGATCCATCGCTGGAAGCAGCGTGAAGCGTGCGGGCAATACCGTGACGGCGACCTTTGCGATTCCGTCCAATGCATCCACCGGTGCCGTGACGGCAAGCGTGACGTTCCCTGGTCCTGCGGGTTCGGGCGACGTTACCTTTGCACTGCAAAATGGATTCACCATTCGCTGAACGGCGTATCGACTCCTCACAGCCCGTCGTTTTCCGATCGCAGGAACGACGGGTTGTGTTGCGTTGATGGGTAAAATCCGCGCAACACTTTCAGCGGATAATTCTAGCCTTCCACCCGAGGGGTTTGAGTAAGGTAGCCGAAACCCCCGAAATGAATTCGTTTCACGAAACCCGGAACCACGGGATGACGTGTCGGCATCGGTGTGACGGTGTGGAGCGGGGCCACGCGAGTTGCCGGCCGGGTGAAACGGAATCTTCGCCGGTTTCCTCCTGAAACAAACCCGCCTCGTTTTAGAACCCTCGAGCGTCATGTTGAAGTCCATCGATTCTACTCCTTCCATCCAACTGGCCCACGGCGGTCGCGTTGGGGTCGCCCAAGCGATGGGCGAGTTCTCGGTTTTGGCCGCGGTGCCGATTCAAACCGCCGAGGTGGTGTTCCGCATTGAAGGCCTTCAAGTCGAAGTGCCGTCGCGGTTTTCAGTGCAGGTCGATGAGCGATGGCACATCGACCTCGCCCACGGTGCGTCCGAAGCTGAGATCATCCTGCACCACCCGTGGCGCTTCATGAATCATAGCTGCGACCCAAGCGCGCGGATTGTGGGTCGCGAGGTTCGGGCGCTGCGAGCCATCCTGCCCGGAGACGAAGTCACCTTCGACTACGACACCACGGAGATGGAGATGGCGGAACCGTTCGACTGCCGCTGCGGTTCGGCGGGGTGTCGCGGATGGGTCGGTGGGTTCGTTCATCTGGACGAAAGCGACCGGGAGCGGCTCCGCCGGTTGCTGGCCCCGTATCTGATGCGCCCGGTAGGTCGGCTGGATGGGGCTCGCGCCCAGGCATGAACTCGACGGCGGATCCGGCCTCAATCCCAGATCCCGCCCCAGCGCCCGGATCCGTCCGGATGCTTCATGAGATCTTCCGTCGCTCGGCGCAACGTTGGCCACAGCGGACGGCGGTGGACGTTCCCCCAGGTCGCGACCGTTCCGCGCGTTGCACCCTGACCTATTTGGAGTTGGATGCGGCTTCGGACCGGCTGGCGGGTTGGCTGATGTCGCAAGTGTTCGTCGATGGGGTGGTGGCGCTCGCCTTGCCCCGAACCTGCCCGGAGTTCTTCATCAGCCAGCTCGCCGTGCTCAAGGCGGGCGCGGCCTACACTTGTCTGGATGCAGCTTTTCCCGACGCCCAGATCGCGGAAATTCTTCGTGACGCTTCGGCCACCCTGCTTCTGACCGATGACGCAGGCGCCTCCCGCGCCGCCACCGCAGAATGGAGCGGGATTCAAATCGTGAATCCCCGGGACCTGCCTGCGATCGACTCGACGGCAACGCCGGTTACTTCGGTGCAGCCGCATCACCTGGCCTACCTCATTTACACCTCGGGAACCACTGGGAGACCGAAGGGAGTGATGATCGAGCATCGGTCGGTGGTGAATCTGGTGGACTCCGACGTCAACGAGTTTCGGCTCACGCCATCGGACCGCGTCGCGCAGGGTTCCTCGGCGGCCTACGATTCCTCGGTGGAGGAGCTGTGGCTGGCCTGGGGGGCCGGGGCTGCGGCGGTGGTGATGGATGAGGAGACCACGAGGCTTGGGCCCGACCTGATTCCGTGGTTGCAACGCGAGCGTGTCACCGTGCTTTGCCCGCCGCCGACCTTGCTTCGCACCACCGGGTGTGACCGACCGTGGGAGGCGCTGCCAGAACTTCGACTGTTGTATGTGGGAGGCGAAGCGCTTCCGCAGGACGTGGCGGACCGCTGGGGATGCGGACGAGTCCTGGTGAATGGCTACGGCCCCACCGAATGCACCGTCACTTCGGTGCGAGGTCCGATTCGTCCCGGCGACCCCATCACCATCGGCCGACCGGTGCGTGGGTTCACCGCATGGATTCTGGACGAGTCGCTCCAGTCCGTTCCCGAAGGTACGGAGGGGGAATTGTGTTTGAGCGGCGTGGGGCTGGCCCGTGGGTATCGGAATTTGCCTGCGGTGACTGCGAAAAAGTTTCCTCAGGTTCCCGGCCTGGGGCGCCTTTATCGCACGGGCGACCTGGTTTCTCGGGGTCCGGATGGCGTGCTGACCTGTTTTGGCCGGGTGGATGCGCAGGTGAAGATCCGCGGCTACCGGATCGAACTCGAAGCGGTTGAGGCGCGCCTGTCGGAATGTCCGGGGGTTCGCGCGGCCGCGTGCGCGGTGCGTGGGGAACGGTTGGTCGGCTACGTGGTTCCGGCCGATCCAGCCGCACCTCCAGATTCCGAGCAGCTTCGACTGCGGCTCGCGGCGCTCCTGCCGATGTACATGGTGCCGGTCGTGTTTGTAATGGTTGGGGATCTACCCCGAACCGTGGGCGGAAAGATTCAGAGGCGGGCGCTTCCGGAGGTTCCCGTGGCGGTGCACGCGGCGGAAGTGGACGCCGCTTCGGGACCGGCCGTGGGTCGAACGCCGGGAACGCTCGTCGAGTCGGCGCTTTCCGAAGCCTGCGCGCAGGTGCTGGGGCGTACGCCAGGAGCGGGGCTGCCGGTGGACGCCGATTTCTTTTCGGCGCTGGGCGGCGATTCTCTGACCGCTGCGTTGTGGATCTCGCGGCTTCGCGAGATTTCGATGACGGCATCGCTCACCGTGCGGGACGTGTATGAATGCCGCACTATTGCCGCGCTGGCAGAACGGGCGTCGTCAGCCGGGACGCAGCCCGAGGAACCCACCGGAGCGGCTTTCGAAGCAGGCCCCGGTGTCTCCGCGACGCAGCGGTTCGTGGCCACCTGCATCCAGGCGGTATCCATCGCGGTGAATCTCGCGGTGTTGTCTCCACTGCTGTACTTCGCCGCGTTTCGGCTGCTGCCTTGGCTGGCTGCAGTCCTGGGTTGGGTGCCCCTGGTCCTGGGTTTTCCGGGACTCATGTTCGTTGCGCTGTGCGTGTACACGCCGGTTGCGGTGGGGCTGGCCGTGTTGACCAAGCGGATCCTGATCGGCCGATACCGGCCGGGCCGGGAACCGGTTTGGGGTTCCTTTTATCTCCGTCATTGGGCCGTCCTTCAGGTGGTGCGACGTGTGCCCTGGAATTTTCTCGAGGGAACCGAATTTCTGAACATGGCGCTCCGGGCGCTCGGAGCGCGGATCGGCAAGCGGGTTCACATTCATCGGGGCGTGGATCTCTTTCGAGGCGGCTGGGATTTGCTCGAACTCGGCGATGACGTGACGCTGTCGCAGGAGGCATCGGTTCGACTGATTGAACTCGAGAGTCGCCAGATGGTGATGGGCCGAGTCGTGATGGAATCCGGGGCGACCCTGTCGATTCGCGCCGGTGTGGGCGGCGCCACGCGCGTGGGGGCGGGTGCGTTCCTGAGCGCGCTTTCCTCGCTGCCGCGTGGGGGATCGATTCCCGCGGGCGAACGCTGGGATGGAATCCCGGCGCGACCGACGGGCCGGGTGCCGCCGCCGCCGCCCCTGGACTCCCGTGAGCGCGTCCTGTCGCCGATCGCCCACGCCGCCGCCATGCTCCTGGCGCGATTGGCGACGGCGTGGATTCTTGCCCTGCCGCTTGAATTGGCCGCCATTGCCTTCGCGCAATGGAGCGGGACGGATGTCGACTCGGCGGTGGACTGGATGGAATCACCGCACGTGTCCCTTCGCGGCGTGCTCGGAGCCGCCATCACCTTTCTGGCTCCGGTCCCCCTGTCCTTGATGCTCGAGGCGCTGCTCGA
>JANXMD010000301.1 GCA_025354845.1 Verrucomicrobiota bacterium
CGGGGTGCCGACCGGCTGGGTTCGTTCGAACATCCATTCGGCTTGCAGTCGGGTGGACGGGGACGGTGCCAGGGCCTTGAAGCGCTTGAGGGCCTCGCTGGCCTGTGCCGAAGGTCGGCCGGGTCGCAAGGCGTCAATCAATACCACCCATTCCTTGCGCAGCGGTGCCGTGGAATTGGAAGTCCAATGCTCGGCGGCGATGGGGGCTGCCGGATACGGCGTGGGCTCGATCAAACGGCCGTCGAGATCGAAGTCGACTCGAAGCGGGAATACGGCGGCAGGATTGGTTCCTGCAAACCGACTGAACAAGGGGACTTGGGCCGCAATGTTTCCGGAAAACGGTGACCTGCCCCAACCTGACGCAGCTTCGCCGGGCCAATACACCGCTGTTGCCCCTCGGGTTCCGTCGCTGGCCCACTGCGATCCCTCCCAGTTCAGGAGGTGCAACTGGCTGCTGAGCGCTTCCGCATATTTCTTGGTGACCTCCGCGGTGATTTCTTTGGCGCGCAGTTGCAGCTCCGCCTCAAGCGCGTGCTGCTCGCGGCGGAGGCCAATCCAGCCAACCATCGCGAGTCCGATGACGGGAAACAGGATGAGAAAGAGCTGGGCCCGCAGCGATGGCGGAGCTGCCGGCAGCTGTTTCCGAAGAACGCGGAATCGTCGGAACTCGGAAACAAGATTCCACAGGAGTGTGAGGTCGACGATCCATTCGACGATCCACTGCCACACGCTCCCGGGTGAATCGCTGCTTACGAGCCCGTACGTGAAGGCGAGGGCGGCCGCAACGTACAGGAATAGCAGCCGCTTGCTGCGCCGATGCTCACTCAAGGTGGATTTGGGACCATTGGCGGTGCTGCCGATTGAGAGCATCAGCAACAACGCGCCCACACTCAAGATGGCGAAGACAAAGGTCTGGAAGACGAGCCGCGGCACGTGAAGGGAGAGATTCGGTCTTGGTAGCCTATCCTTGGAAGAGTGTCGGCTCTGCCCTAACGGGATGTCAGGAAGATGTCAAAACCACTCCATCACCGCGATGCTTCTCCTCACCCCGCTTCATCTTAATCGTACTCGTAATCTGAATCTTGATCCCTCGCCCAGCACCAACGGTGCGTCCCAACTCTAGCCCTGAGCAGCGCCCTGGGTCGTTGCCGGAAAAAATGACAAGGGCTGAAGGCCCGCCCCGATCTCCCGCGTGCCCGCGAATCGAGTGGTGGCATGGAGCGGGCCTTCAGCCCTTCTTCCATTTGTGGGTGAAGTTCCCAGGGCGTTGCCCTGGGCTAGAGTTCTTGCGCGCCAACGGCGCTGGAGCTGTCGAGCTCCCTCTCCCAGCACCAACGGTGCGTCCCAAGTAGAGCCCAGGGCAACGCCCTGGGAACTCCACCAAAATAGGGAAAGAGGGCTGAAGGCCCGTTCCATTCCCCGGGGGGTTCGCCACACCGCGGGAGAGTGTGACGGGCCTTCAGCCCTCGGGCGATTTTAGCGAACCCACCCAGGGCGTTGCCCTGGGCTAGAGTTGCGGTGCGCCGATGGCGCATGCCAGGCGGAGAGAAAGAGTAAGAGTACGAATAAGATTAAGAGTAAGAGTAACAGGCGGAGACGGAGGGGCGCTTAACCCAGACCCAACAATCGCCCGCCCTGGTAGGTGATAAACGCCAGGACCCACGCCATGGCGGTCATGTACACCAACTGAAACAACGGCCACTTCCAGGAATTCGTCTCGCGTCGGACGATGGCCACGGTGCTCACGCATTGCAGCGCGAACACGTAGAAGACCATCAGGGTGACGCCCTTCAGTGGCGTGAAAACCGGCTCGTTGTGCTCATCGCGCTCGTCCTTGAGCGTCTGCGCGAGGCTTTGCTGGGCCTCCGCGTCTTTGGCGTCGAGTTCGCCGAGATTGTACACCAGCGACATGGTGCTCACGAAGACCTCGCGCGCGGCAAACGACGCGACGATGCCAATGCCGACCTTCCAATCAAATCCCAGCGGGCGCAGTGCCGGTTCGACCCACTGGCCGATGTGTCCGGCAAAACTGTTGCGAAGGAGTTCGCCCGCCATCTCGCGCTGAACCGCGGCCTGGGCGAGCCCCATGCGCGCCTCGGGAACGTTGCCCTCTGGACCTGGGGGAATGGGCGATAAACTGAGCTCCGAAAGTCTGGCATCAAACTTGGCCTGAATCGCTTCGTTCTTGGGGTAGGACACCAGGAACCAAAGCAGGATGTTAATCCCGAGAATGACGGTCCCGGCGCGGCGGAGGAACAACTTCGAGCGGTCCCACATGTGACGCAGGATCACCGTCGGCACGGGGCGCTTGTACGGAGGCAGTTCCAGGATTAGCGGGGGCGGCTCGCCCTTCAGGAGCGTCTTTTTGAACAACCACGCCATGCCGAGTGCCCCCACGATTCCGAGAAGGTACATCGCCAGCAAGGTGAGGCCCGGGAGACCAAAGATGCCCAGGATACGACGCTGCGGGATGCAGGCGGCGATCAGCACCGTGTACACCGGGAGGCGCGCCGAGCAGCTCATCAGCGGCGCGACGAGGATGGTCACCAGACGGTCCTTCGCGGATTCGATGGTGCGGGTGGCCATGATTCCCGGGATGGCGCAGGCGAAGGATGAGAGCATCGGGATGAAGCTCTTGCCGTGCAGACCGACGCGCGACATCAGGCGATCCATCAAAAAGGCTGCCCGCGCCATGTAGCCGGTGTCTTCGAGGAGGGCGATGAAGAGAAACAGCAGGCAGATTTGCGGCAGGAAGACGACCACGGCGCCCACGCCCTTGATCACGCCCTCGGTGATCAGGCTCTGAAAATCGCCGGGCGGCATGAGCTGCGCCACCAGCGATGCAGTGCGATCCACCACGGCCTGGAGCGCATCCATCGGAATGCGCGCGAAGCTAAAGATGGTTTGGAACATCAGCGCCATGATGCCCACGAAAATCAGCAGTCCCCAAACGCGGTGAGTGAGAATCCGGTCCAGTTTGTCGGAGGTGTTCTCGCCCTCGATCGCGTGTTCGATCGTGACGTGCTGCGCGATGGCGAACACGCGGGCATAGCGCGCCTCGATGGCGGCGCTTCGCCAGTCCACCTTTTGCGCCTCAAGGCGCTGACGCGCGTCGGTGACGGCCTGCAGCACGTCGGACGGGTAAAGGTCGCGGTGGGAGTTGAAGACCTTGTCGTCGCTCAACAGCAGCAACGCCTCGGCGTCGGCGAGTCGGTGACGCTGCGGATACAGCGATTGCAGTCGAGCGGTGATTCCCTGGGCTTCGCGACCGAAGGCCTCGGGTAATTCGGCGAAGGATCGGGACTCGACGCGCGTACCGGCGGGAGCGGCTGCGGACTGGCGCGCGCGTTCCTGGATCAGCTGCTTCAACCCCGGAACGCCGGTGCCCTGGCTCGCCACCAGCGGCACCACCGAGACGCCGAGCGCGCGCGCCAGGCCCTCCAGATCGAGCTGGTGGCCGTTTTGCTCGGCGACGTCGATCATGTTCAACGCCAGCACCGTGGGGTGGCCGAGTTCGATGACCTGCGTCGCGTAGTAGAGATTCCGCTGGAGGTTGGAGGCGTCGAGGACCACCACCACGAGGCCCGGTTCAGGCACCTCGGGAATGCGGCGGAAGAGGACGTCGCGCGCGATCTGTTCGTCGAGCGATTGCGGGCTGAGGCTGTAGGTGCCGGGCAGGTCGAGGACGGTGACGGGAAACTGGGGATCGGCCCCGAGCAGGGCGCCTTCCTTGCGTTCAACAGTCACGCCAGCGTAGTTGCCTACCTTGGCGCGGAGTCCGGTGAGGGCGTTGAACAACGTCGTCTTGCCGCAATTGGGATTGCCGGTCAGGACGACGGTGAACGGGGAAGCGGACATGACCGGGTGACGCAACTCAGCTCTTCCGGACGCGGATCTGATCCGCCTCGTGCTTGCGGAGCGAGAGGTTGTAGCCGCGAATTCGGATTTCCACCGGATCACCCAGCGGGGCAAACCGCACGAGCTCGATGGGCGTGCCCACGAGGACTCCCATTTCCAGGATCCGCGCCCGGTGTTCCACGGGGACAAGAATTTCGGTGACAACCCCGCGGGTGCCTGGCGTCAAGGAGGAGAGGGATTGCGGATCGTTCACGTGGGGCGTGGTGGGTTAGGCGGCCAGTCGGCGGGCGGCCACCTGTTGGACGAGGATGCTCTCGGCTAGTTTGGCACTCAGACCCAGTCGGGCATTGCAGACTTGGCAAAGCACGTTGTTCTGCAAGGCGACCACTTTGACCCGTTGCTCCTCGCCAAGGCCCATCTCGCGAAGGCGTTGATTGGTCTCCGGCGACGCGGTGAGCTGCTTGATTACTACAACACAGCCGGCGCGGACCTTGGTGAGCGGCGACAGCAACGGAGCCTCCGACACGCCGGAAGTCGGCGCAGGCGGTGGCCCCGGTCTGGGATTGAAGTCGCTCAAGGCCGTCAACCTAGGGGACGACCCCCGGGGGCCGCAAGGCGCCGGGTTGTCGTGAGGTTGTCCTCGGTTGTCGGTGGGTTGCGCCCGGTTTTCCTGCCCGGCGATGGGTTGCACCCGGACCGTTTCGGGCGGATGCTCGGCGTCCTACGATGCGTGTTCTGATTCTGGGCTGTGGCTATGTCGGCACGGAGGCAGGTCGCCAATTGGTGGCGGCCGGGCACTCGGTGGTCGGGGTATGCCGGTCCGCAGAACGGTTTGAGGAATTGAAGTCGATGGGCCTTCAGCCCGAAGTGGGGGATCTCACCCGTCGCGAAGACTTGGAACGCCTACCCGGGCCGTTCGAAGGCGTCATCAACACCGTCTCCTCCTCGAAGGGCGGCGCGGCGGAATATCGGTCGGTGTATCTCGAGGGCACTCGGACGGTGCTCGACTGGTTGCGCAGCCAACCCTTGAAGCGCTACGCCTACACCAGCAGCACCAGCGTCTATGCCCAGACCGATGGCTCCTGGGTGGACGAGTCCTCGCCCGCGACACCCGCTGGCGAAACGGGTTCGTTGCTCCGCGACACCGAGGATCTGTTGCTCGACGCGAATCGTGAACGCAGCGTCCCGGCGGTCATTCTTCGCGTTGCCGGGATTTATGGTCCTGGGCGCGGCTTCCTCTTTCAGAAGTTTCTGGCAGGTGAAGCGACGATCTCGGGGGATGGCAGCCGCTTCATCAACATGGTTCACCGCGATGATGTCGCTTCGGCGCTGGTGCGGTTGATGGATCCAACTTTGGCCGCTGGAATCTACAATTGCGTCGATGATGAGCCACTGCCGCAGGGTGAGTTTCTTCGCTGGGCGGCGCAGTCGCTGGATCGACCGGTACCGCCGTCCGCTCCCGAGCCCGCACCGGGCACACGCAAACGTGGGGTGAGTCACAAGCGGGTCTCCAATGCGCGCCTCCGCGCCACCGGTTGGGCACCCGCCTACCCCTCGTGGCGTGACGGGTATCGCGCCTGGGTGGAGGCCATTCGAGCCGGTCAACCGATTCCCGCCGCCCAACTTGGTGCAACGGAAGCTTGAACATCGGCGCCTGGCAGGGAGTCTTCCCACCCGCGCATGACCACCGGATCTTCGACCCTGGCCGCTTTTGACCAGTCGCCGCGGACTCGTCTCGTATTTGGTGCAGGCACCTTGCAGCGCCTCGGCGCGCTGGCCAGTGAGATCGGCGGCACGCGCGTCCTGCTGGTCACCGACCGCGGTATCGTCGCTGCAGGGCATGCGGCGCGGGCGGTCGAGAATCTCAAAGCAGCCGGGCTGTCCGTTGAGGTCTATGACCGCGTCCAGGAGAACCCCACCACTGCCGACGTGGCCGCATGCCTCGCCGTGGCCCGGGCCGCCTCGGTAGATTTGATCGTGGGTCTCGGCGGTGGCAGTTCGATGGACACCGCCAAGGGAACCAACTTCCTCCTGACCAACGGTGGTCAAATGCTCGACTACTGGGGTGTCGGTAAGGCGATGAAGCCGATGTTGCCGCTCATTGCGGTGCCGACGACTTCGGGCACGGGAAGCGAATGCCAGTCCGCCGCGCTGATTGCCGACGAACTCACCCATCAAAAGATGGCCTGCCTCGACCCAAAGGCCGCGGCACGGGTGGCCATCCTTGATCCCGAGCTGACGCTCTCGATGCCCCGCGGCGTGACCGCGGTCACGGGAGTCGACGCGCTTGCCCACGCTCTCGAGACCGCGGTGACCACCAAGCGCAATGCGGTCTCGCGCATGCATTCCGTCGCCGCATTTCAACTGCTTCTGCCTTCGCTGCCGCGCGTGCTTTCGATTCCGGGTGATGTGGATGCCCGCGGTCGCATGCAGCTTGGTGCGGCCTTTGCCGGGATTGCGATTGAACTGTCCATGCTGGGGGCGGCCCATTCGGCGGCCAATCCGCTCACGGCACACTTCAACGTGGTTCATGGTGCCGCGGTGGGCCTGATGCTGCCCCACGTGATTCGTCACAACGCGGCGGGATCCGTTGAGGCGCGCGATGCCTACGCTGAGCTGGCCAGGGCCACCGGAACCGGCGATCGCACCACGGATGCCGATGCACAGGTGGCGGCCTTGTTGGACCGCCTGCAGGCCGTCCTCGATGGCGCCGGAATCCCGCGGACGTTGAGGGCCGCGGGTGTTGATCCGTCAAAGATCCCCGACCTCGCAGCCGAAGCCGCCCGTCAATGGACCGCCACCTTCAATCCGGTCCCCATGGACGCGCCCGCCTTCGAGGCCCTGTACGCCGCAGCGCTGGAGGGGTGATCTGAAGAAGCCGGCTTCAACCGCAGATGGACGCGGATGAACGCTGATGGGGAGGAATTGGGAACCCAGAGGAATCGAATTCCCTTCTGAAGGCATAGCGAATTGCTGCGACTCCATCTTTCTGATCTGCGTCCATCCGCGTTCATCTGCGGTTAATCTCTGTCCGCGCCTCTGCGGTTCCAAAACTTCCGTTTTGCAAAACCTCCGACAAATCCGCACACTACCAGCTCGTTTTTGTCGTCATGAACCGCACGCAGCACTGCAATGAACTCCGGCCTGAGCACGCCGGGCAAACCGTCACCCTCGTCGGCTGGGTTCACTCCCGCCGCGATCTCGGCGGCGTCCTCTTCATCGATCTTCGCGATCGCGAGGGACGCACCCAGACGGTGTTCGATCCGGCCGATCTGTCGAAGGAGGTCTTCGAAACCGCCACGCATCTCCACAGTGAGTCGGTGATTCAGCTCACCGGCCAGGTGCGTCTGCGTCCCGCCGGCACCGAGAACGTCAAGATCCCCACCGGCCAGATCGAAGTGCTGGTGAAGGAGATGGTGGTGCTCAACCACGCCGCGGTGCTGCCGTTCCCGGTGGACGATCCCGAGGTGGCGAACAAGGTGAACGAGGAACTGCGCCTGCAGTACCGGTACCTCGATCTCCGCCGCCCGGAGATGATGCGCAATCTGCGCCTGCGCTCCAAGGTGGCCATCGCCACGCGCAGCTTCATGGACGATCAGGGTTTCCTGGAGATCGAGACCCCGAC
>JANXMD010000353.1 GCA_025354845.1 Verrucomicrobiota bacterium
GTCGGAGGGGCTTTACGCCCCGACGGTATCAGCCCCGCAAGATGTCGGGGCGTAAAGCCCCTCCCACATTCGAGCAGCAGACCAAATCTTGAGTCGTTTTTGAAGGTGTCCATTACGAGTGGCCAATCCGTATGAATTTCTGCTTTCGCGCTGATTCGCGCAATTCGCGGGCAAACTGAAAACCAAATACATTTTTACCACGGATTCCTCGGATTCGATCTGGATGGAACCGACTCACTCAACCATCCTTCTGCATCCGTGCCATCCGTGGTCAAAAACTCCGTGGTTTGATTTCTGCTTTCGCGCCCATTCGCGTGATTCGCAGGCAAACTGAGACCCAATGCATTCTAACCACGGATTACACGGATTCGATCTGGATGGAACCAACTCACACAGGATACGTGCCTCCTCAACCATCCTTCTGCATCCGTGCCATCCGTGGTCAAACACTCCGGGGTTACCGATCGTCACGATGCGTGTGCTCCCTGTTGTTTTTTGCGTTTTTTGTGGCCATGCCTTCCGTGAAATTTACGCTGATAACAGCCAGTCATGTTTAAACGGATTCTTCAACTGATGGCCCGATTTCTCCCGGGCGCGACATCCCTTCGCCCTTTCCTGCACAAACTCCGCGGGGTCAATATCAACGGGAAGGTCTGGATCGGCGATGATGTCTATCTGGAAAACGAGTATCCCGAAGCGATCGAACTCCATGACGAATGCGGTGTGAACCTACGATCAGTGCTGATTGCCCACTGGCGTGGGAAAGGTCGCATCATCGTCGGTAAAAAGGCCCGGATCGGAGCCTGCTGCCTCATTACCGCCTCTCCCGGGAAAACCATCGTAATCGGGGAAGGCGCGATGGTCGCGGCTGGCTCGGTCGTGACCAAAAGCGTCGAACCGTACACGCTGGTTGCCGGGGTTCCCGCCCGCCCGATCGGACGTCTCAAGGTGCCGCCGGTCCAGGGCATTCCGTATGAAGACTTCAAAGCCGGCATCACCCGACTCTGACCATGCGCTCGAAGGCGAGCTCACGTCGATCAATCAAGGTGGTGTCCAGTAAATATCTTTCCTATGTAGGTGGCGCTTTACGCCCGACGTCGAGTTTCGCGTCGGGGATAAACCCCGACCTACAGTCCACGGATTCCAAAATTGATTTTTGGACACCACCCGAGAGACTTTGAAAAATCCAATAACACCCAACGCCTGTCAGGCAGAACGAAGTGAAGCATCCATGCTTTCGCTCGCGATAGGACGTTCGAGGTCGTGGATCCTTCTCCCGCGCCGGCGGGATCAGGATGGCAAACCTGTTTTTTTGTCACGCCTCCGACAGGCGGGAAACTGAATGGATCCGTCCAGGCAGAACGAACAGGCCAGCCGGCTCCGGAATTTCATCCGGTACTTCGGCCTGGCGGAAAACGGGGTCCGGTTCGGTCAGGCCACTGATTGGGCCAGCGCCTGGGACAGTGCCGGAGCCCCCGCCGGCACGCCGGGAATGATTGAACTTTCCGCCAACGAGTTCATGGCTCGACCCACGTTGCGGGAATTTCTTCCACCGAACGCCCCGCATGGCGACATTTTCCTCTTCGGTGCGCAAACTTGCCCGCCCGACCCGGGACAGGGCTCCTTCGGACGGGACACCGCCCGCTCGTGTGAGATTCAATTTTCCAATGACCGGCATTGGGGAACACTGCAGGGCCTCTCCACCCAGTGGGATCTCTGTCTCAAACCTTTCCAGCTTCCGGCCTTCGTTTCACCCAAAGGCTGGCACCCCCTGCTCACGATCGATGGTACGCCTTGGTTCCTGGAGCGAAAATCCGACTTTGGCACAGTGTTCCTGTGGAACGGTCCAGAGCTGCCTGACATCGGGCAGCCGTTGAAACGCGGCCATCTGGTCGAACGCGAACGACTACTCACCCACCTGGTCACGGTCCTGCCATTCTTTGTTTTTTTTCGCAACGCCTTTGGGGCAAGAATCTGGCAGGCGCCAGTCAACTTTGCGAACCTGATCATCGACGATCCTCCGGTGCGCGAACAGTATGGCTATTTCTCTCCCGCGCGGCATCTCGAGGCACTCAAGGATCAGCCGCATGCCACCACGGTGGCCTTCATTCCATGGAACTGGGGGCGGTCCACCGCCGGCGCCGCCGCGATCTTTCGTTCCAATCAAGCCAGGTTGTCGCTCTGCGTCCACGGCTGCGATCACACCGGACGTGAATTTGCGTCGCCTGACCAGGTTGCCCTGGCCGCCAAATGCCGGCTGGCGCTCCAACGCGTCGAACAATTGCGGCTGCTGACCGGGGTGCCGTGCGTCCCGGTGATGGTGTTTCCCCAAGGTCAGTTTTCACGGGCGGCCGTAGCCGCCGTGCAGGAGACCGGCTTTCTGGCCGCCGTTGACTCGACACGGCTTCCGGTCGATTTGCACGATAACGAAATCAGCATTTCGGACCTGCTCCATCCGGCTGTAACCATTTACGGGGGATTCCCCCTTTTCCGCCGGCGCTACCCCCACGATTTTTCGATCAGCGCGCTCGATTTATTCCTCGGCCGGCCGGCTCTTTTCGTCGAGCACCATGGTTATTTTGAAGATGATCATGCCTCCTGCCGGCAGTTCATCAGCGCCCTGAACCAATTGCCCGGTCGGATCGTTTGGGCTCCCTTGGACCAGATTGTCCGCCGGTCGTGCATGCAGCGGGAATTGTCGCCGGGCTGTTACGAGGTTTTGTTTTATTCCCGGGATTTCATGCTCGAAAATTCCTCGGACGAAACACGGACCTATCTCCTGAAAAAGTACGAACCTCGAATCGGATTGATCGAAACCGTCCTCGCGAACGGAACCCCAACCGACTATGCCTTTGGCGACGGCTGGCTCAGGCTTTCGCTTCAACTGCCCGCCCACGCCTCTGTCACTGTGCAGGTGAGGGAACGCGTACCCGCAAGCCAACCCTTGATCACCCCCGGATCGCTCCCTTACCGGGCCGCGGTCTGGGTCCGACGGACTCTTTGCGATCTACGGGATAATCAGCCTTGGTTGTTCCACCTGAACCAGATGATCCGAGGTCAGCGGGGCAGAAAATATACCGAATAAGTACGCGTGAATCCAGCTCGGTCACGTGTCCTCCTCGCTGCTCTCAGCTCTCAGCTTTCAGCCTTCTGTCCTCCGCCCTCTCTCCAATCCCCATCCGTGACAATCGTGCCATCCGTGGTCAAAAACTCCGTGGTTTGAATTCGGCTTTTGCGCTGATTCGCGCAATTCGCGGGCAAACTGAAAACCAAATGCATTTTAACCACGGATTCCTCGGATTCGATCGGGATGGAACCGACTCACTCAACCATCCTTCGGCATCCGTGCAATCCGTGGTCAAAACTCCGTGGTCTGAACTTCGGCTTTCGCGTGATTCGCGGGCAACCTCCGGAGCCCTGTCTTTCTGCCTCGCGCAACGGGCGCATCCGCCTTCGCCAGGCTACGGCGAGACGACGAGGTCGTCACCGT
>JANXMD010000402.1 GCA_025354845.1 Verrucomicrobiota bacterium
GGGGGGGGTAGCCACACAGATGGACACAAAGAAAGGTGTGCGATTTCTGGTTTGTCGGACGCGCCTTCAGCGCTTTGAGGGGAGGAAAGGAAGATTCCTGAGGCTCACGCGGAGACCTGGAGGAGGACAGCCCGGTCGGGGAACCCTCAATTTCGGGCTGGGTTTGGGATTCGACATTTACCCGATTTTCGCGACTCTTGGGCCTTCTGTGAAGATCCTGTATCTCAACGGCCCCAATCTAAATCTCCTCGGCACCCGCCAACCGGAGATCTACGGCCGGACCACCCTCGCCGACATCGAGGCCGCCGTCCGCGACCGGGCCGGCAAACTGGATGTCACCGTCGAGTTTCGACAATCCAATCACGAGGGCGAACTCGTCACTTGGATCCAGCAGGCCCGAGGCACCGCCGACGCCATTGTCCTCAATGCGGCAGCCTACACCCATACCAGCGTGGCCCTTCGGGACGCCATCACCTCAGCCGGAGTCCCCACGGTGGAAATCCACCTGTCCAACATCCACGCCCGCGAAGAGTTTCGCCACCGGTCACTTCTTGCCGGCGTCTGCAAGGGACAGATCGCGGGGTTCGGAATGCACTCTTACTTGCTGGGACTTGAGGCTGCAATTAGCGTTAAAGTGAACGCGTAAACCCCGAATATTTCCACGTTTGACGCCGATTTCTCCCTGACAACCCGCTTGACCCCGGGCGAGGTTTTTCCCTACTGTCCGCCCGTCTCTTGAGACCGTGCCGGGCCAACCCCTCTTGGTTACCGGCCCTTCCGGGAAGCCCCGGACAACACAATCTAAACCGACCTAACCGGACTCCGCCGCTGCCCTACGGAGTTCAACCTTGGATCCGACGTGGACCTGAAAGAAATTAAGTCGATCATTGATCTGATGAAGAAGAACTCCCTTTCGGAGTTCGAGTTGGAAGAAAAGGACTTCAAAATCAAATTGAAGCGCCCAATCGCCGGTGTGGCGGTGGGAATGGTCCCCGGAGGGTCATCGGAGGACGGTGACTACCCGGCTCAGGGAATGGCCCAACGTGCGGCCGCCGCTGCTGCTCAAAACGTCCCTCCCGCGACGCCAACGTCTGCCGATGCAGAAATCAAGTCCCCCATGATCGGGACCTTTTATCAAACGCCGTCCCCGGACGCCGCCCCCTACGTCGACATCGGGAGTGAGGTCGGTCCGGATACCGTGGTCTGCATCATTGAGGCCATGAAGGTGATGAACGAGATCAAGGCGGAGACCCGCGGCATCATCACCGCCGTCCTGTCCGAGAATGCCAAGCCCGTGGAATTCGGGCAACCGCTGTTCAAGATCCGCCCGATTTGAGTCCTTCCGGCGGGGATTCGGAACTTACTTCCGAATCCCCGGCGAATCCTGTCCCCTTCGTTTCTCCGCATGTTTGAAAAAATCCTGGTCGCCAATCGTGGCGAAATCGCAATGCGGGTCATCCGGGCCTGTCGCGAGCTGAACATCAAGACGGTGGCCGTGTATTCCAAGGCGGACGCCAACTCGATGCACGTCCAGATCGCCGACGAGGCCATCTGCATCGGCGAGGGCGCGAGCACCGACAGCTATCTCCGCATCGACCGCATCATCTCGGCGGCCGAGATCGCGGATGTCGATGCCATCCATCCCGGCTACGGATTCCTGAGCGAGAACGCCCACTTCGCGGACGTCTGCGAGAGCTGCAACATCCGCTTCATTGGACCGCGTTCGGCGGCCATGAATGCCCTGCACGACAAGGCGAGCAGCCGCAATCTAGCGAAGAAAGCGGGCGTGCCGACCCCCCCCGGATCCGATGGATTGGTGGAGACGGAAAGCGACGCCCTGATCGTCGCCAAGCGGATTGGTTATCCCGTGATGATCAAGGCGGTCGCCGGCGGCGGCGGTCGCGGCATGCGCGCGGCGCACAACGACGTTTCCCTGGTGA
Source organism: Verrucomicrobiota bacterium (assembly GCA_025354845.1). Lineage (GTDB taxonomy): Bacteria > Verrucomicrobiota > Verrucomicrobiia > Limisphaerales > UBA9464 > CAIVQB01. Next base: position 1,941 of record JANXMD010000402.1, read on the forward strand.
AGGGCTACCACACCGCGCGGACCGAAGCCGAGAAGGCATTCGGCAACAGCGGCGTCTACATCGAGAAGTTCATCGAGAACCCGCATCACATCGAGTTCCAGATTCTCGGCGACACCCGGGGCAACATCATTCACCTCGGCGAGCGCGATTGCTCGATCCAGCGCCGTAACCAGAAGCTCATCGAGGAAACCCCCTCGCCGATGCTGGATCGCAAGGAATTCAAGGATCTGCGCAAGAAAATGGGCAAGGCCGCCCTCGCGATCGCCAGGGAGGCCGGCTACACCAACGCCGGCACGGTCGAATTCATCGTCGATGACTCGGGCAACTTCTACTTCCTGGAGGTGAACAAGCGCATCCAGGTGGAACACCCGATCACCGAGGAGGTCACCGGAATCGACTTGGTGCGGCAGCAGATCCTGATTGCCGCCGGCGAGAAATTGACCCTTTCCCAAGGCGACGTAGTGCTGAAGGGCCACGCCATCGAGGCGCGTATCAACGCCGAAAATCCATTCGACGACTTCCGCCCCTCCCCGGGTCGCATTGAAATGTATTACGCCCCAGGCGGCCGTGGGGTTCGTGTCGATTCGCACGCCTACGCGGGCTACACCATCCCGCCCTACTACGACTCGATGATCGGCAAGCTCATCACGTACGGGAAGGATCGCGCCGACGCCATGGACAAGATGAGCCGTGCGCTCGGCGAGTACATGATCACGGGGGTGAAAACCACCATCCCCTTCTCCCAGGCCATTCTGCAGGATCCGGATTTCCGTCGCGGCACCTACACCACGACGTTCGTGGAACGCCTGCTCAGCGGAGCCCGCCGGGAACTGATCCAGGAAAACGCCTGAGCCGCCGCGGCCCCGGGATCGACGGGGCGTGCGCGCAAGACACGGGGCGACCCGTTCCATTCCACTCGCCCAACGGTCGTTGCCGCCTAGGGTGGCGGAATGCTTTTTGTCCCGTGGTTCCCCGCACTCCGCCTGCTCTTGTGCGCGGCGGGTTCGGTGACAATCCTCGGCGACGTCCCGTGCGTGGTCGTGACCTACAATGTGGAAAACTACCACCTCCGGGATTGGGGAAACCGCCACGAAAAACCCGTGGAATCGCGCGCCGCAGTGGCGGAAATTCTAGCGCAGATCCGTCCCGACGTCGTGGCGCTCCAGGAAATCGGGGAACCCGCCGCACTCGATGATCTCCAGCGCTCCCTGGCGTCCCGGGGGGTGCTGCTCCCTCACCGTGAACACCTCGGAGGCTGGGACACCAATCTCTTCATTGCGGTATTGAGCCGGTTTCCCATCGTTCGACGCGCCGCGCACACCAACGACAGCTTTCTGCTAGATGGACGTCGGTTTCACAGCAGCCGACCGGTGTTGGAGGTGGATCTCGAGCTCACCCCAGCCCACCACCTCAGCCTTATCACGACACACTTGAAATCCCGGCGTCCCATCGCTGCGGCCGACGAATCCGCACTGCGGGCCGAGGAAGCACGATTGCTGCGCGCTCACGTGGACACCGCGCTCCAGCGTAACGGCGCGCAACCGTTGATCGTCTGCGGCGACTTCAATGATTCCCCCGACAGCAAGGTGCTGAAGACCCTCCTCGGCCGCGGGCGCCTCCACCTCCTCGACACCCGTCCTGCGGAACGCGGCGCCAGTGCGGAAACACCGGATTCCCCGGTACGCTTGGTTACCTGGACACACTTCTTCGCCCGCCAGGACAGCTATTCACGAATCGATTACGTGCTGCTTTCGCCGGCTTCCGAGGCGTTCTGCGTCCGCCAAGGAACCTACGTCTGGAGCGGACCCGGGTGGGGCCGCGCTTCGGATCACCGTCCCGTGGTCTGCGAGCTGCGGTTTCCGGATCGTTGAGTCTCTGCAGCCCGTGGATTCCGCGTCTGGGTCGCCAGTTCACGAAATTCGAGCAGCACCTTTCGCTTCGCGCGATACCCGATGAGCCAGGCAACACCGCAAAACAGGATCAGACCGCCCCAGAATTCGATAGGGAGCAGTCCCTTGGCTGCATACTGAACGCGGATGAACTCGCAAATGCCCCCAAAGAGGTGGGCGAGCGCCGCCGGGGCCACCCAGACAGTCAGGACCACCCGAACTCCGAGTGAGTGAATGGACCGGCCCTCCAGGGCCAGGAGAGTGGCCAGCCAACGCGTCGCCGGCACCGCAACCCAGGCGCCCAGGAGAAACCGCTGCAAGGTCCCAGGAAGGTCCGGAGGAAATGCCCACCCTGGGCCGCGCTCTCCAAGAATCAGCCAGAGATCCACCAGAACCAGAACCACCGCCGGGACCAAGAACATCCGCTTAAGGCCCGCGGTCTGGCCACGCAGAATCGCGTCCCGATCGAGCGGCGTGCACAACAACAATTCAAACGAACCGGCCACCCGTTCCTCGACGAGGCGGGCCGCGGATTCGGTCACCAGCCACACCGCCAGGAGTCCCTGGGCCACGAGCACAATGGGAAGCACCACTTCCTGAATCGACCAGGGACTCCGCACAATGCCCACCAGCCAGAGCACAAGAAACAGCAGCGATCCCAGCAGGATCCACGGATGTGACGGCTTCCAGACCTCGCGCTGGGACAACCACAGATAGGCGGAGCGTGCCAGCAGCCGTTGACGCAGCGCTCGTCGCGCCGGCGCGCTCCCGTGGGTCCACAAACTCCAGAGCGCCCTCAACCTTAGAGTCCATCGCGCGGTGGGTGCATCCTGCCACACCGTCCGTGTCCGATGCGCCGCCCAGGACAAGAGCGCCCAAGCGAGCGTCTGCTGGACCAAAAGGCTCATCGCGAAACTGACGGTAATCGGCAACGGAAGGGCTCCAAGCACCGACGTTCCCATAGGCCCGGACGCCATGGTCGGCAGCGCCACCATGCCAAGGGTCAGCATCGGACTCGGAAGCCCGAGGATCAACGCCACGAAGGACAGCCTATTGACCTGGGAATCCATGGTGAGGGCAAACATGGCCCCGACCGGAATGGCGGTGATCGCGAACACCCCCAACACCGACAATCCGGCGGCCTGCCGGGGGGCGGTACACCAGGTGGAAACCCAGATCGACACCGCCATGGACACAAACAGCGTGTTCAGCAAGGCGATCGACAACAACCCCACCTGCCCCAGCGTGACTCCGCCCAGCAGGATGCCAATGGCCAGGACCGGCAGCAGTGAAAGCAGCGCGTACGCAGAACCGGTAACGGCCGCACCGGCCTTGCCGAGCACGACATCCCAACCGGTGAGATCGGTCAAAAAAAGAAGTCCGAGAGTTCCCTCGCGGCGCTCCCGACTCACCGCGTCGGAGGTCAGCGCCACCCCCAGACCCAGTGCGGAAAGTCCGGCGGCGGCGGTTAGCTGGAGGAACAACTGCGACCCCACGCCGGACGGACCACTCACGGCTGCCGTCGAGGCGACGAGCACGGTGGCCGCTCCAGCGATGGCGGACGCCGCCACCGCCACGCGGACTCGCCACGTTTCCGGACGCCGACTCGCCCCCAGGAGCTCGCGGGCAATGAGGGTAAAGACCGGTTTCATAACAGACCCGTCGCCACGCTGAAACTCATCGGGCTCCCGTCAATGCGGCCGGAGCCTGGGGACGGTTCAGCGACTTCGCGCCCGATCTGGACAACTGTTCACACGCCAACTCCCGGAAACGCGGCACCACCTGCCTTCGGGATCGCGACATCCAGAACACCGAATTCGCGACACCCAACGCAATCCACAGGAGCAGCAGCTTCCCTGGGGTCATCCAGTTGCCTTGACCCGCCACCGACATCAACCCCAGAAGCGTGAGGAGCAGGACCCAAAGGACATTCGGGAGCGCCAGGCCCACGATCACGATCCAACTGCTGGTTCGGGTTCCCTGGCTGGTCATGCCCCTCCACATCCCCAGCCAGTAGAGCGTCAACGCATCCAGCGGGAGGAAGGCGATGCGAGCCATCCACACCAAGGCCCACAGGATCGACTCTTCGCCACCGGCAAATTCGGAACGCAGCGAGAGCACGAGGAAGATGGCATCCAGCGCCATCACGACGCCAATCGGCCCGCCGAATTGACGCAACAGCGCCACACGCCGGCCGACCAGCAACTCCGAAACCTCAAACGGAGTGGTGAGCAACAGCTCCAGTGCCCCGGTTCGACGGTCCTCCAGAAACTGGCGCGGGGCCTCGTTGGCAATCCAGATCTTCAACACGACATGCAACAAGAACGAGGTGGCAAAATAGCACAGTGCATTCCACCAACTGGCCCCCATGCGCCACGCACCGTAGGCAAAGCACAGAAAAAAGAGGGTGAAAAAGGCCCACACCAAGAGCGGACGCAGCCAATAGCGCCCGGCGATCCACGCCGACGGATTCGAATCCAAAAGTCGGCGCCGAAAGGCCCGCTTCGCGGCGAGGTCCGGAAACCGCACCGCCTCGAGCCACGCGCGCCACCCTGCGTGGGTATCCTTGGTCCCCCGCTCCTGCCAGCTCCGCGGGAGACGGAAGCACGCCAACGCCAGCAGTCCCACCACCATCAAGGCAGTCCAAAGTTCCGCCTTCCAGTAGGCCGCGGCACTCTTCTTAAACTCCGCATCGTCCACATGGGAAAACGCGACCGCGGGACTGAGGCGGGACATCCGCTCCAAAACGTGGGCCACGGTGGTGGACCACGGCGCCCGGGCGAGCGGGCCGCCGATCCATTCGACGAGATCCCGTGAAAGCACCGCCATGAGCGGACACAGAGCGAACATCGCGACGATTACCAGGAAGGTGCCACTCGCCGCGCGGCGCGAATCCCGGCAAAACACCGACACCGCCAGACCGGAGGAAAGCGACAGGATCAGAGTCGAGACCAGAAACAACACCATGCGCAGGTATTCCCCCGCGGTGACCCCACCCATCAACAAACCGAGAGCCATCACCGGCAGCAGCGCCAACAATCCATAAAACGCCCCCAGCGACGTGGCCGCCACCTTTCCCAGCGCCACGTCAAAGCCGTTGAGATCGGTCAGGAAGAGCAGGCCGAGGGTTCCCTCGCGCTTCTCCGAGCTGACACAGTCCGAGGTGTAACTCACCCCCGCAAAGGCGGCGAAGGCC
>JANXMD010000613.1 GCA_025354845.1 Verrucomicrobiota bacterium
CGCTCGGGCTGGAGGCCGGCAGCAGCACGCCGCAGGACAATGCCAACGTCCTGTCCGCCAAGGAGAAGGCCGAGGGCTTCAAGCTCCTGTTCGACGGCAAGACGCTCGACGGTTGGACCTATCGCCGCCCCGACGGCAACAAGTCCTGGAGCGTGCAGCGCGGCATCCTCTGCAACGTCCTCGCACCCAACGCGCACGGCACCGACATTTATTCCACCACCAAGTACCGCGACTTCATCGTCCGCTACGAATACCAGGTGCCTCCCACGTCCAACTCCGGCTTCTACCTGCGCGGCCGCTACGAGATTCAGATCTTCGACAACAGCAACAAAGACGGCCACGACAAGGGCTTGAACGGCGACATTTACAACGTCGCCTCGTGCGCCCTCCCGGCCCCCCGCAAGGCCGGGCAGTGGCAGCAGGTGGAGGCCCGTATGATCGGGAATAAGATCACCGTCATTCTCAATGGCGTGAAGGTTCATGACAACGTGGTGGTGGATCACGGCACCGGCAGTCATCTCGACGACAACGTCAACGACCCGGGCCCCATCCTGCTTCAGGGCGACCACGGTTCCGTCGCCTTTCGCAACGTCCGGATCAAGACCTTGAACTGATCGGGATCTAAAGCGGTTTTGATGCGGGCGTCTTTCCCCCTGGGAAGGCGCCCGTTTTATTTTCGGGCGACGAAGTCGGTTTCATTTTCCCCGAAGCATCCCCGGCTTGGCATCGTCGGAGACTGCGATACGCTCCACCCATCGCATGAATCCCCCGCTCTCGTCCGCGTCGTCGTCTCCGACTCCTTCCCCCGACTTCAACCGGCGTGATTTTTTCAAGGCCGGCTCCGTGGCCGCCATGATGGCCGCGATGGGCGGTATTCCGATCACCGGGCGGGCCGAGGACGCCAAACCCGCGGCGGACGGCACGCTGCCCGTGCCCAAGGCGGATCCCAACTTCAAGGAAAAGCCCGTGGGCCCGCCGGTGAAGATGGGGCTCATCGGGCTCGGCGCGCAGGGACGCGATATCATCAGCCAGCTCGGCCGGTTGCCGAACGCCCCGCTGGTGGCCGTCTGCGATCACTACAAGGCCTCGATCAAGCGCGCCGCCGAGGCTGCGCCTGCCGCCAAGACTTACGACGACTACAAGGCGCTGCTGGAAGACAAGGACGTCCAGGGCGTAATCATCGCCACCCCGACGCACCTGCACCGCGAAATCGCTCTCGCCGCGCTGGCTGCCGGCAAGCACGTCTATTTGGAGGCCCCGATGGCGGGCTCCATCGACGATGCCCGCGCCATCTCGAAGGCCGCCGCCGCGCTGCCCGCCAAGCAAATCTTCCAGGTCGGTCACGCCTTCCGCGCCAACCCGCAGCATCATCACGTCTTCAAATTCTTCCGCACGGGCGCCTGCGGTCACACCGCCTCGGCGAGTGCGCAGTACAACAAGAAGCAGTCCTGGCGTCGCGCCTCACCCAATCCGGAACGCGAAAAGGCCCTCAATTGGCGCCTGTTCCGCGAGACCTCGCTCGGCCTGGCTGGCGAGATCGGCATCCACGCCATCGACACCGCCAGCTGGTACCTGGATGCGCTTCCGGTCTCGATCACCGGATTTGGTGGTATTCAGCAGTGGCAGGATGGTCGTGAAGTCGAAGACACCGTGCACGCGGTGGTGGAATATCCGGGCGGGGTCCGGCTCAGCTACAGTGCGACGCTCGCGAGCGGCTTCCAGGGCGAGCACCAGATTTTCCACGGCAGCGACGCCGCGATCCTCATTCGCGACAACAAGGGCTGGATGTTTAAGGAAGTGGATGCGCCGTTGCTCGGCTGGGAAGTGTACGCCCGCAAGGACGACTTCCTCAGCGATTCCGGCATCGCGCTGGTGGCCAACGCCACCAAGATTCTCGCCCAGGGCAAGAAGCCCGCGGAAGCCGCCTCGGATACCGACTCCCCGCTCAAGTACTCGCTGGAGAAGTTCGTCGAGCACGTGAACGAAGGCACCAAGCCGGAATGCGGCTGGAAGGAAGGCTTCGAGGCCGCCGTCACCGCGGTGAAGGTCAATGAGGCCATCGTCAAGAACGGCAAGGTGACCCTCGAGAAGTCCGAGTTCGCCGTCTAGGCCCCGCGGCGGGGCCAAGGCAAAAGGCAAAAGGAAGAAGGTAAAAGGGCCGGGAGATTCCCGGGCCGAGCCACCCCGTTCGGAGCGCCGGCATCCTGCCGGCTGGTTGGATTGAATTTGGAAAGCAGCTCGGCCCACCCAGTGAAGACTTGGGCCTCAGCCGTGGTGCTTCCGTCTCAACAGCAAGGCACAATTCCAGGCGAGGAATTCCCGGACTCCCGGGATCGCCATGAGGAACGCGAACTCGGTGTAGTATCGCGGCGCGGCGCGCTCCACCTCCAGGCCGCTCGTGGTGCGGATGGATTTGAGAATCGACCCGATGTAGGTCGGGAAAAGATTCACGTGCGGCTGATGGAAGCGCTTCCGCTTGGAGAGCCGGTCGTAGAGAGCCGGTCCGGTGGAGGCGCCCAGGTAGTGGAGGGGCGAAAACTCGTGTCCACCCCAGGGAGAGAGCCAGTTGGTCCAGCTCAGGTAAAGGTGACCGCGATCGGCGAGCAGTTCATGGGCAGTGGAGAGCCACTGTTCCGGATGCGCGAGGTGTTCGAGCACGTTGGAGCAGACCACGAGGTCGTACTGCCCTCGACCGAGACGGGCGACGGCATCGACATCCTGATCAAGATCCACCGCAATGAATCGCGACTGGCGATGCTCGGGCATCAACTGGTTGGTGGCGTCGGCGAAGGTGACGGCGGCGCCGCGCTGGGCGAGTCGCGCGCCGAAGACGCCGTGACCGCAGCCCAGATCGAGCACGCGGGTTCCGGGGCCAAGGGGCACGCCGCAGTGATCCAGCCAGCGCAGCGCATCCTCCGCCTGCATGGCATAGAATACCGGGTCATCCCGGTGCTTGAGGAACCGCCAAAGCAGCTGCGGAAGGATCATGACATCAGGACGGCGTGGACGGCGGAATCAGCGGCCTGTCTTGGACTTTTCGCCGGGCTTCGACACGCGCAGCCGGAACCAGACCTCCTCCGGTGTAAGCAGGGTGGCGAAGAAGCGCTCGAAGATCTCCGGCTCCAGGTTGATGAAGAAATTCAACCAGCGGAGCGCGGCGAACTTGGAGAAATGGAACTTCTTCTCCTCGACCACAAATCGCGCCGGACTGCCGTAGTTGGTGCGATGTCCGAGTTTCCACTGTTCGTAGAAGCGGAGCTTTCGACCGGAGAAGTCCTCGTAGTTGTCGAAGGACCGGATGCCGAACGGAACCCGGTGATCGGGCTCGGAGTAGAACTTGGTGCTGAGGAAGAAGGGGACCCGGACCACGATCAGCGCCCCCGGACGCGACACGCGCCAGAGCTCAGTGACAACGGCATTGAAGTTCCCCATGTGCTCCAGAATGTGGCTGGCGAGCACTTCGTCGAAGTGCGAATCGGGGAACGGCCAAGGGTACTGGTTGAGGTCGGTGAGGGTGTTCCCTCCGTAATCCACCTGGTCGAGGTTCACCCAGCCCGGACGGATGTCGAGGCCGCAGCCGACGTTGAGTCGGCGCGATTCGGGCGGGGTGGAGACGGTCACGGGGCCGCGGCGTAACACCCACGGCCACCCCGGGGCAAGCCCGGAAATGAGAGCGCCCACTTTTGGATCGACTCTGCGGTGCATCTCTTGGGCTTTGATGCGGGTTCCGGGACCGATAGGTTGGCGGCGATGAATGCCCGGCGACCCCGCCTCAGCATCGTCGTTCTGAATTACAACGGAGCGCGATGGCTGGACCGCTGCGTGGACTCGCTCCGCGCCCAGACGGTGGCGGCGGAGTGTGAGTTGTTGCTAGCGGACAACCGCTCGACCGATGGGTCGGATGTGCAGTCGCGACGACTCGCCGAAACCTTTCCGGGCGGCCGCTTCATCGACAACGGTGGCAACCTTGGCTTTTGCGAGGGCAACAACCGGCCGGCCGCCGAGGCTCGCGGTGAATGGCTGCTTTTTCTCAACAACGATACCTGGCTGGAGCCGGACTGCCTCGAACGTGTGCTGGAGGGCGCGGAGGCTTCGGGCGCGGACGCGGCGATGCCGTGTGTGCTGAATTACGCCGACGAAAGTTTTCAGACAATTGGGGTGAAGGGGCTCGATCCCTTCGGCTGGGGCAGCCATTTCGATTCGGTGCCGTCTGGGCCCTCGCCGATCGAAATCCTCGCACCGAACGGCTGCGCCTTCCTCATCCGTGCGACAACGTTTCGCGAATTGGGTGGATTTGATCCGGTGTTCTTCATGTACGCCGATGAGCTCGATCTCGGCCTGCGCCTGTGGGTGTCGGGAGGACGTGCGGTGGGATTGCCATCGGCCCGGATGCACCATCGAAGTGCGGCGAACGTGAATCCTGCCGGCGATGGGCAGATGCTGGAAATCCGAACCAGCATCAGCACGCGATTCTACTCCAATCGCAACTCGCTCCTCGCACTGCTGAAGTCGGGAGGTCTGCTCCTCCGGATTCTGGCGCTGATGCAGGTCGGGCTCATTCTCGCCGAAGGCTTGGTCGCGTGGGTCCTCACGCGCAACTGGACGGTGTTTCGACGCGGCTACCTGGCGGCGCTGACCGATGTGTGGCGGCTGCGGACCCACTGGCGCGCGGAACACGCTCGCATTAAATCCACGCGACGACGCAGTGACTGGGAGATGTTTCGCCGGTTCGTCACGTGGCGACCGCAGCGTTGGGACGAACTGCAGCGCATCCGTCGGATGGGCGTTCCCAAGGTCTCCGCCCGTTGACTCCCCGTGCTTAGACGCGCTCTTAATAGAAGGTGCAGGTGGTCGAGTAGCCGTGGACCAGTCCCACCGACGTGCTGCCTTGAACCATTCCCGAAACGAGGAAGCGTCGCACCCCTCGCCATGCCACGTGACCGTCGCCAAACAGTTCGTTGGCGCCCGCCATGCTTGAGAAATCCGGATTGGGTTTCCACGGATTTCGACCGTGGTTGTAATAGCTCTGGCCATCCCCGCACCAGAGGTAGAGGTAGTCGCTCATCAGAATCCGGGCGGTGTCCAGATTCTTGGCGGTCAGCTCCTCCGGACGGGTGGCGATTCCATCCGGCCACAGGTCCACACGGGCAAAGTATTGATAGGCGGTGGAAACGTGTCCCCAGGTGTCGGCCTCGGACTGAATCGAGGCCGCCGAGGGTTTGGGCATGCTGGGGCACCAGTAGATTCCGCCGTGCTGAACGTTCGTCTCGTTCTTGTCACCGATGTATGGGGCAATGGCCTCGATGGAAATGTCCTCGTTCGTATGAAGATTTCGGACCGACATCACGGTGGGGTGGATGTAACTCCCTCCTTCGACCAGGGAGCTGAGCACCGCGTCGCGGTGATCCATCGCGTACAGCGAGTGGGCGAGCCCCCACTGCCGCAGATTTGAGAGGCAGGCGGCACGTCGAGCGGTCTCGCGAGCCCGGGCCAGCGCAGGCAGAAGCAGGGCCGCGAGAATCGCGATGATCGCAATCACGACCAGCAGTTCAATGAGGGTAAACCCGGATTCCAGTGGATGACGTCGACGATCCGGCATGGGTACAGCTCCTCCCTCGAAAGAAGCAGGTTCCAGCCCAAGTGCCAGCAAAAGCGAGGGACGTCCAGTCCAGGTCAGAGCAGCCGCTGATGTCGGGATTCGGCGTCCAGCTCGAGCCCGAGGCCGCCGCCACGGGCACGCCGGCGCTCGATGATGTGCTTGTCCATCGTCGGGTCGTAGGGCACCGGGTAGTTGCCGTCGTAGCAGGCCAGGCAAAAGCTGTTCCGCGGATGACCGGTCGCCGTCACCATGCCGTCGAGCGACAGGTAGCCGAGGGAGTCGGCATTCAAGAACCGCCGGATTTCATCCAGGGTATTGGTCGCCGCCATCAGTTTGCTGCGCTCGGGGAAATCGATGCCGTACACGCACGGATTCATGTGCGGCGGGCAGCTCACCAGCACGTGAACCTCTTTCGCCCCCGCTTCCTTGAGACTCGTGACGCGCGCCTTGCTCGTGGTGCCGCGGACGATGGAGTCGTCCACGATGATCACCCGCTTGCCGCGGACGAGGTCGCCAATGAGGTTCAGCTTCACCCGGACATTGAAATCGCGGCTGAACTGCGACGGCTGCAGGAAGCTGCGGCCGACGTAGTGGTTGCGGACGAAGGCCATCTCGAACGGGATGCCCGACTCCAGCGAATAGCCGAGTGCGGCACAGTTTCCGGAATCCGGTACCGGCACCACGATGTCGGCTTCGATACGGTGTTCGCGGGCCAGTTGCCGTCCCATCTCGACGCGGACGCGGTACACATTCCGGTCCGCGATGTTGGAATCGGGTCGCGCGAAGTACACGTACTCGAAGATGCAGAACGCCCGGCGCTTGTGCTCGGGGAAGGCCTGAACGGAGCGCAGGCCGTTGGTGTCGATAATCACCACCTCACCCGGCTCCACGTCGCGGATGAACTGCGCCTGGATGAGGTCGAAGGCACAGGTTTCGCTGGCGAGGACAAAGGCGCCGTTGCTCATCCGACCGATGCTGAGGGGGCGAAATCCGTGGGGATCCCGGACGCCAATCAGCTCGTTTTCGGTGAGGATCACCAGCGAGTAGGCGCCCTCGATGCGGTGGACCGCATTGATCAATGCGCTTTCGTGGCCGCCCGATCCCGAAGGCTGGGCGAGCAGATGGACGATGATCTCGGAATCGACGGTGGTCTGGAAGATCGAGCCCTTCGACTCCAGTTCCTCGCGCAGTTGGGCCGCGTTGGTGAGGTTGCCGTTGTGTCCGATGGCGATCTTGCCCTTGCCGCAGTCCACGGTAAGCGGTTGGGCATTGGTCAGATTCGACGAGCCGGTGGTGGAGTAGCGCGTGTGTCCAATCGCCGCCTGGCCGACCAACTTATGCAGAACCTCGCCCGTGAAGATGTTGGGCACCAATCCCATGCCGCGATGGACATAGAACTGCCGGGTGTCGGTCGAGACGATGCCCGCCGACTCCTGGCCACGGTGCTGAAGTTGGTAGAGGCCGTAATAAGTCAGCTCGGCAGCGTTCGGGTGGCCGTAGATGCCGAATACGCCGCAATAGTGCTTCGGGTAATGTTGCACGTGACCGGCGGATTGAGGCGATCCGGGAGCGGAAGGGGAAGGGGTTTTTTTGGGCATCGACAGAGCGGTGAGGGAAACGGCTTGAAATTCAGAACTTCCAGAGGTGGAACGTGCTGTCGAACCACAGTCCGTTCAGCTCAAATTGAAGCATGGGCTCGTCGATTCCGGGCTCGCCCCCAAAGCCACCCCGGTGCCAGTGGAGGGTGTTTCGCTCCGCAATCAGACCCGCCACCTCGTCGAAAAACTCCGGATCGAAGGCAAGCAGCCCAAACCGGCCCTTGCGGAGCTCGTCCTTTTCCATGGCGCGCAGCAACCCCTCGGCCTCGTCGGGCGAGCGTTTGACGGCCCAGATCTCGGCCTCGGCGCACTTCACGGAGAGCTTGTGCAGCTTGGCCGTGCCGCAGTCGCCGCACTCAATCCAGAGTTGCGGTCGCATGTCGAAGCCCAGGGCACACAAGTCGGGGACAAACGGAATGGAGTCGTCAGGGACCTCGGTCTCCACCTGCAGCCGTTCGCGGAAAAACAGCAGCCAGGACAGGAGCTTGAGGGTGATCTGCCGAACGGATTCGTTCGGGCCAAGCGCCAGAAGCAATTTGTGCGGCAACGGTCGGCGACGATCGTCGCTGGTGAACTGGAAGTTAAACTTCGCGGCCACTGAGCCGCTGAACTTGGCCGCCCGCACGCCGTTGTCCAGTCTGGATGCCCTCCCCACTTGGCCATGAGGCGGTTTCTCAATGCCCGTCGGCCCGCTCCTTGCTAGTGTTCACACATGGTACCACGGCTGCGTCGAGCGCTTCTCGCCTTAGGATTGATCTGCCTTGTCGGGGTAAGCCCCACAAAGGCCCAAGTGGCCTTAACCGAGTTTCTGGCGAGCAATGCCAAGGGAATCACCGACGAAGACGGCGACCACTCGGATTGGATCGAGTTGCAGAACACCGGGACAACCGTGGTGAACCTAAAAGGGTGGGCGCTGACCGATGATCCCACCCTGCCGGCCAAGTGGGTGTTTCCTTCGATCACTCTGAACGGGGGCGCGTATGTGGTGGTGTTCGCGTCGGGGAAGAATCGGACCGCGGCGGGATCGCCGCTCCATACGAGCTTCCAACTTTCGGCCGACGGCGAGTATCTGGGGTTATTCGCTCCCGACACGACGGTGGCGACGACCGAGTTTGCCCCAGCCTATCCGCAGCAGCGGGTGGACATCTCCTACGGCGTTCGCTCCGGTCAGGCATACTACTTTACCTCGCCGACGCCCGGGACCGCGAACACGGGAGGCGTCGCGAATTTCGTGGCCGACACGAAGTTCGATCATCACCGGGGCTTCTTTGATGCGGCGTTCGACCTGACCATCACGTGCGCCACTCCCGGAGCCACCATCCGATACACCACCAATGGCGCGTCCCCCACCGTCTCCACCGGGTTGGTGTACTCCGCGCCGGTCACGATCCGTGGCACCACGGTGCTCCGTGCGGCCGCGTTCATGGACGGGCTCCAGCCATCCAATGTGGATACCCAGACCTACCTGTTCCTCGACGACGTCCTCCAACAGTCGCCGAACGGCAAGGCTCCGTCGGGATGGCCCACCTCCTGGGGGGCCAATGTGGTCGATTACGGTATGGACCCCGAAGTGGTGACCAACGCGCTGTACAAAAACGAGATCAAGGCGGACCTGCGGAGCATCCCAACGTTTTCCCTGGTGACGGAATTAAAGAACCTCTTCGACCCCGGCACCGGCATCTACGCCAACGCCAGTCAGGATACCATCGCCTGGGAACGCCCCTGCTCCCTGGAACTCATCCAGACCAACGGCAGCACTGCGTTTCAGGTCAACGGTGGCGTTCGGATCCGCGGCGGATACAGCCGAAGTTCGTCCAATCCCAAGCACGCCTTCCGCTTCTTCTTCCGCGATCTCTACGGGGCTTCGCGCCTCAAGTATCCGGTGTTCGGACCCACGGGAGTCAGCTCCATGGACCAGTTCGACCTGCGCACCTTTGAGAATTACTCGTGGAGTTTCGAAGGCGATCCACGCGGCGTGTTTATCCGGGATGTCTTTTCCCGCGATGCCCAACTGGCCATGAACCAGCCCGGGTCACGGGGCAACTACTATCACCTGTTCGTCAACGGCCAGTACTGGGGTCTCTACAACACCGACGAGCGTCCCGAGGCGAGTTTTGGTGCCGGCTACCTGGGCGGGGACAAGGCGGACTACGACGTCATCAAGGTGGCGCCCGACAACTCGTACACCATTTACGCGACCGACGGCGACATGCAGGCCTGGACGCGGCTCTACAACGCCGCCAAGGCCGGGCTCGCCTCGGACGCCGCCTACATGAAGGTCCAGGGTTTGAATCCGGACGGCACGCCCAATCCCGATTACGAAAACCTCATCGATGTCGACAACCTCATCGACTACATGCTGGTGATCTTTTACGGCGGAAATCTCGACGCCCCGATCTCCAACTTCCTCGGCAACACCTCGCCCAACAATTTCTTCGGCTTCCGGGATCGCACCGGGGCACACGGCGGCTTTCGCTTCGTTTGTCATGACTCGGAGCACACGTTGCTGAGCGTCACTGAAAACCGCGTCGGGCCGTATTCCTCCGGGGCTTCCTCGATCACCAAGAGCAATCCGCAGTATTTCTTCCAGCAAATGTGGAACAATGCAGAGTTCCGAATCCGAATGGCCGATCGCACCCAGAAACAGTGCTTTAACGGCGGTCCGTTGAGCCCAGAAGGAGCGACCGCCTTGTTGCGTCAGCGTACCAACGAGATTTTCGGCGCGGTCGTCGCGGAGTCCGCCCGGTGGGGTGACTCCAAACGCACCGCACCGCTCACTCGCAACAAGGAGTGGGTCACTGAACTGACGCGGATCTTCAACAGCTACATCCCGCAACGGACCGGAATCCTCATCACGCAGCTGAAGGCCAAGAACCTCTACCCCTCGGTCGCCGCTCCGACGTTGACACCGTTTGGCGGTACGGTGGATGCCGGGTCCACCGCCATCGTGGCCGCGCCCTCGGGGGACATCTACTACACCGTCGATGGAACGGATCCGCGGTTGCAGGGCGGCGCTCTCGCTCCAGCCGCACGCAAGGCGACCGGGCCGATCGCGATCAACGAATCCCAACGTCTCCGCACCCGGGTCCTGAATGCCGGCAATTGGAGTGCGCTGGTTGAGGCGGACTTTACCCTCCGGCAGACCTTTCGAGAGCTCTTCATCACCGAGATCCTCTACCACGGGATCGCCTCGGGAACCGACGCCGGGGGCGATTTGGAGTTCATTGAATTGAAGAACGTGGGCTCACAAACGCTCGACGTCAGCGGCGTCCACTTTACCGACGGCATCGACTTCACCTTCGCGAAGGGGCGGCATCTAGCTCCCGGGGAATTCGCGGTGCTCGTGTCGAGCCCTGCGGCGTTCGCCACCCGGAATCCCGGGGTTCGCATCGAGGGCACCTATCTCGGATCTCTGAGTAAATCGGGGGAGCATCTAGCGCTAGTCCACGCGGATGGCTCGCCGATTTTCGAAGTGACCTACGGCACGCGCGATCGCTGGCCCACCTCACCCGATGGCGGCGGATTTTCGCTGGTTCCCGTACTGCCGAATGCCAATCCGGATCCCGCCAACCCATCGAACTGGCGAGCGAGTTCGGCCGTCGGTGGGTCGCCCGGAGCGGACGATCCGGTGGCGGACGTGCCGGTGGTGGTGATCAACGAAGCGATTCCCCGCGGCTCAGGCCTGTCGCCAGCCGCGATCGAGCTGTTCAATCCGGGGACCGTCGCAGCGGCGGTAGGCGGTTGGTACGTCAGTCCAAGCCGCACGGCTCCGCTGGGTTTCCGCATTCCCGCAGACCGCGTCGTGCCGCCGCAAGGCTACCTCGTCGTTCCCCTGGACAGCCTTGACGCCGCCGTGGCGGGGACACGCCTCGGTTACGACGGTCGTGGGGGCGAGCTCTGGATTCATTCCGCCAACGCCTCCGGCACGGCCACGGGATACAGCGACGGGCTGGCCTTCTCGGGACTGGCTTCCGGCGATTCGCTCGGCCGCGTCACCAATTCGGTGGGCAAGATTCACTGGTTGCTGCAGTCGCGTGCCACACTCGGCGCGGTCAATGCCGCCTCAGCCCTCGGTCCGGTGCTGATCACGGAAATTCAATATCACCCGGCAACCTCCGAGGTGGAATTTGTGGAAGTGCGTAACATCTCCGGCGACCCGGTGACGCTGTTCGATCCGGTGCATCCGGCAAACACCTGGAGTCTCGAAGGGGCCGGATTCGATTTTCCCTCCGGCGTGACGTTGTCCCCGAACGGATTCGCCGTCATCACGGCGGGCGATCCCACCGCGTTCCGAAGCCGGTTCTCGATTCCCGCCGCCACACCCGTCTTCGGACCGATGAGCGGAACCCTGCAGGACAACGGCGAGCGGCTCACCCTGGAGCGTCCTCTGGCACCGGAGACCGTAACCAAGACCGATGGCACCACTGAAGCCATCGTGCCGCGGGCCGTGGTGGATTCCGTCGCCTACGACTCCGTTGATCCCTGGCCGATCGCCGCCGCGGGGAACGGGCCGTCCCTGGAGCGACGTTCGACCGACGGATTATCCGACGACCCGGCGAGCTGGATCGCCAGCAAGGGCAAGGGATCTCCCGGCGTGGAAGGTTCCGCCAACACGGCGCCGCGCGTGGACGCGGGCGCCGACCAGGCGATCGAATCCCTTGCCTTCCCGGTGACTGCGACGTTGAAGGGAGCGGCGGTCGATGACGGCCTGCCTGGAGGGCCGCTGGTGTACACGTGGACTCAGGTTGATGGACCCGCGCCGGTCGCGTTCAGCAATCCTGCCAGCTCTGGCCCGGTGGTGCAGCTGCCCGGCCAGGGTACCTATACGCTCCGGCTGTCGGTCAGCGACGGCAAGCTGAGCGCGAGTGACGACGTGGTGCTCTCTGCGACCCGGCCGGCCGGGGATGCCGTCCTGCTGCCGGCGGGATCGGTGTGGCGCTACCTGGACGACGGCAAGGACGGTGGCGTTTCGTGGCGGGCACCGGAGTTCGACGACAGCACGTGGAAATCGGGCAAAGCCCAGTTGGGATACAGTCCCGATGAAGGGGACGAAGCGACCCTCATCAGCTACGGCCCGGACGCCAACAACAAGTTCATCAGCTATTACTTCCGTACCCGGTTCGTCTTGAGCGATGCCAGGGCCGTGACCGCGCTGAGCGCCCAACTCTTGCGCGACGACGGTGCGGTCGTGTTCCTCAACGGGCAGGAGGTGTGGCGCGACAACATGCCGGTGGGCGACTACACCTACCTCACCCCAGCGAGTGCTACGGTGGGCGGCGCAGACGAGAGTACCTTCTTTCCGCGCGATCTGGACGCCACGTTGCTCCGGACCGGAACCAACACGCTCGCCGTGGAGGTTCACCAGAGCTCGGGAGCGTCGAGTGACATCAGCTTCGATTTCTCTCTAACGGCGAAGGTAATCGCGACCAATCAGGCGCCAACGGCCGACGCGGGACCGGATCAATCGATCCTCTTGCCAGCAGCGGCGGCGCTGCAGGGCGCGTTCCACGACGACGGACTTCCCAGTCCCCCCAGTGCGCCGTCGTTCACCTGGTCGAAGGTGAGCGGCCCCGGGTCGGTGACCTTCTCGACGGCCAACCGCCTCGCTTCCGTTGCGACCTTCACCGCCGCGGGCCGATACGTGTTGCGGCTCACGGTGTCAGATGGAGCTCTTTCGGCTTCCGACGAGGTGATCGTCGACGCGACGGGCGGAGAGGTGCCACCGGCGATTGTCGTTCAAGCCGGGAGGTCGCCGTCGTTGGGTTTCAACGCGGAGATCGGGCGCAGTTACACCGTGCAGGCGCGCGAGGATCTGATTTCAGGAAGCTGGACCCTCGTGCAGCAGGTCCCGGCTGGCACTTCGGTGCAATCCATCCAGGTGCCGTTGACCGGATCGGGAGCGATGCGGTACTTCCGCGTCGTTAGTCCGGCGGTGCCGTGAGCGCGGTTCCCAAGTGGAACCAGTGCCACGGCTCGTAGATGACGCC
>JANXMD010000407.1 GCA_025354845.1 Verrucomicrobiota bacterium
TCCATTCATCGGCATCAGCTTCAAGCTCGGCCCGCCGGTGGACCCCAGCGGCGCGCTGCCCGACGAGCGGAAGTTTGGCAACATCCGCGAGTTTCAGAAGCTTGCTGCGGACGACTCGGCGTTGTTGTTGAAGAGCCTCGCACGGCAACTCGCAATCTATGGGACGGGACACGACCTCGCCTTCAGCGAACGCGAGCAGATTGCCTCCATTATTGCCCGGACACAGAAGCAGGGCGGTGGAGTCCGCACGCTCATTCACGAACTTACCCAAAGCCGGCTTTTCCAGACGCGATGAAGACACGGTATCGAATCAAGGCTGCGCTCTTGAGCGTGCTTCTGGTCGCAACGGCCTTCGCGGCGGACGAGCGGCCCGCGCGACCTCAGGAATTCAAGCACCGTGTCACCGGACTCTTCCAGCCGGACCGCGTCGAGGATCTGGGCAGGCTCGTCGCGCTACTGCCGGAGGTGAAGTTGGTGAGCGTGGATTTCAAATCAGCCGAGGCCATCTTCAGTTACGACGCCGCCAAGCTCGGCGTAGGCAAGCCGGAGAACGCCTTGGAAAATCTCGACACCCTTGTCCGTAACGCGTCGCGCTCGACCTTCGGCATCAAGCCGCTCTCTGCCACGCCGCGGGAGAGACTCACGCCCGTCGAAATCAATGTGTATGGCCTCGACTGCAAGGCCTGCGCGATGGTCGCCTACGAGGCCGTCGCGAAGATCGACGGCGTCGAGCAGGCCACCGCCAGCTTCAAGGAAGGCCGCGTCATCGCATGGATTGACGGCACAAAGACCAGGCGCGATTCGCTCGTCGAGGCCCTGAAGAAAGCGCACGTTGAAATCCCTGCGAAGCCGTGACGGCCCTCAACTTCCATAGAAAGTGAGAAGCCAAACGCCATGAACGCTGCTTACGTCACGACACGAGAACCGCTGTCGCGCCGGGCCTTCCTGCGCGGCACCGGCATCGCCCTCACGCTCCCCTTCCTCGACGCCATGCTGCCCGCGTTCGGGGCTGCCGCAACCGCCAGCGCCACGCCGCGCCGCATGGTCTGCATCGAGACGAACATGGGCATCCTGCCGCAGTTCTTTTTTCCGGAGCAGCCGGGCCATGACTACGCGCCCAGCCCCTATCTGGCGCGCCTGACTGCCCACCGCCGGCAGATGACCGTCCTCTCCGGCGTGAGTCATCCCGGAGTCACCGGCGCGCACGCGGCGGAGAGGTGCTTCCTCACCGGCACGCCGCACCCGGAGCGCGGCGGGTTTCGGAATTGGGTTTCCCTCGACCAGTTCGCCGCCGAGCGGATTGGGAACCGCACGCGCCATCCCTCGCTCGTGCTCGCGATGAGCAGCGAAGGCGCAACGCTCAGTTACACGCGCAGCGGCGCGCCGATCCCGGCAGAGAAAAGCCCGAAGAAGTTGTTTCAAAAACTGTTCGTCCAAGGCAACCCCAAGGAAGTCGCGGCCAACGTTGAGGCCTTGCAGCAGGGCCGCAGCCTGCTCGACTTCGTAGGCGACCAGTCCAAGCGCCTGAACCGCTCGCTTTCCAAAGCCGATCAGACGCGGATGGACCAATACTACACGTCCGTCCGCGACCTCGAACAACGCCTGCACAGCGCCGAGGAATGGGAGTACAAGCCCAAGCCCGTCGTCACCGTCAAAGCGCCCGAGGACATCGACGACGCTAAGGAATTCGTGGCCAAGACGCGGCTGATGTTTGAGGTGATGAAACTCGCGCTGGAGACCGATTCCACGAGGCTCATCTCGCTCTTTATCGACACGACTGTCATCCACAACATCACGCATCACGGCAACCGCCCGGAGGTGCTCAGCGAACTCCGCGGCCACGAGGAGAAGCAGTTCGACGCCTTGAATGGTTTCCTCAACGCGCTTGCCGGGACGAAGGAACAAGGCGAAACACTTCTCGATCGCACCATGGTTCTCTACGGCACGCCGATGGGCAGCGCGAACTCACACTCAAACGTGAACCTGCCGGTGCTGCTGGCTGGCGGCGGTTTCAAGCACGGCCAACACCTTGCCTTCAACAAAGCAAACAACTACCCGCTCGCGACTCTTTACGTCTCCATGCTCCAGGGCCTCGGCCTTGAGACCGACCAGTTCAGCACCGGCAAAGGCACTCTGCGCGGACTGGAAATGGCGTAGCCATTGGGCTGTCGCTGTGCCCATTACTTGTCACATTCGACGGGCTGACCTCGGATACCGCTTTTGTTGCCATGAAACGAATCCTTCGCGCTTTGGCCGCCGCATCGCTCATCGGTCCGGGTGCCCTCGGTGCCACCGCCGCCGTCCGGCATCCCGCCTTCAAGAGTCCGCAGGCATCGATCGGGTTTGGTCATTCCGTGATTTCCGTGTTTGGATCTCCGTATCACCCATCGAGGTGATTGTTTGCCGGTGGTCTCGACCGGTTTAGTCACGCCAAGCACGGGCGCTTCGGGTCGAACTTCCAACCGGGAACCAGATATTGCATCGCCGCCGCGTCATCGCGCGAGCCTCCGGGCAGGGATTGGTAGACCCGGTGCGCTGCCTCGAGTTGTTCGACATCAATCTCGACGCCGAGCCCCGGCCGCCGGGGGACCGCGATCCTGCCGCCCTTGATCTGCAATGGCTCCCGGGTCAACCGCTGCCCTTCCTGCCAGATCCAATGCGTGTCCATCGCGGTGACGTCGCCCGGCGCCGCGGCGCCAACATGGACGTACATGGCGAGCGAGATGTCGAAATGGTTGTTGGAATGCGATCCCCAGGTCAGCCCGTGTTCGCGGCACACGCGTGCGACCTCGACCGACCCGCGCATCGTCCAGAAATGCGGGTCGGCCAGTGGGATGTCCACAGCACCGAGCGACAGCGCGTGGCCCAACTCGCGCCAGTCGGTGGCGACCATGTTGGTGGCGGTGCGCAATCCGGTGGCCTTGCGGAACTCGGCCAATATCTCGCGGCCTGAAAACCCTCCCTCGGCACCGCAGGGATCCTCGGCATAAGCCATCACGCCCTTGAGATCGCGGCACAACGCCGTCGCCCGCGCCAGCGACCACGCGCCGTTCGGGTCGAGCGTGATCCGCGCGTCCGGGAACCGTTCGGCCAACGCCCGCACGGCCTCGATCTCCCGGCTTCCGTCGAGCACGCCGCCCTTCAGCTTGAAATCCCTAAACCCGAATCGGTCGTGGGCCGCCTCCGCCTGGCGGACGATTTGCGCCGTGCCGATGGCTTCCTCGTTGCGCAGCCGATGCCACGGCTCCGCCGACTTGGACTCGTCTCGGTAAGGCAACGGGGTCCTCCGCCGGTCTCCTATATAAAACAGGTAACCCAACATCTCGACCGCGTCGCGTTGTTGACCGTCGCCGAGCAACGCCGCCACCGGCAGGTCCAAGTGTTGGCCGAGGAGATCGAGCATCGCACACTCGATCGCCGTGACGGCATGGATGGCGACCCTAAGATCGAAGGTCTGCGGCCCGCGCCCGCCGGCATCGCGATCCGCGAACGCGGCGTTCAGCACCGCGGTCACTTCCCTGAAACCCTCGATCTCGCGCCCGATCACCAACGGCACCGCGTCCTGCAGTGTCTTGAGGATCTTCTCGCCGCCGGGAACCTCCCCGACACCGGTGTTCCCCGCGCTGTCCTTCAGCACGACCACGTTGCGGGTGAAATGCGGTCCGTGCGCCCCGCTGAGATTCAGAAGCATGCTGTCCTCGCCGGCGACCGGCACGACGCGCATGGAGACGACGGTGGGAGAGGATTTCATGCGATGGGCCGGGGCTTGGCGCGCGCGAACAGGACCAGCCCCGCGGCCAGGAACGACGTCACGGAAAGGCCGTATAAGCCGCCCGTGACCGATCCGGTATGCTTCTCGAGCCAGCCGAAAACGGTCGGCGCCACGAAGCCCCCGAGGTTGCCAACGGAATTGACCAGCGCCAGGAGAGGGGCGGCGACCCGGGCATCCAGATAGGCCTGCGGGATCGGCCAGAAGAGCGAGGCGGCCGATTTGAATCCGAGCGAGGCGAAGCAGATGGCGACGAACGCGAATACAGGTCCGCCGGTGGTGGACAGAAACATCCCGACGCCCGCGACCACCAGGGCCGCCGACACCCAGGCCTGAGGCATCCGATGGCGCGCCGACGCGATCGCGGCGAGGTACATGCCCAGGATCGCCACCGTCCAGGGAACCGAATTCAGGAAGCCGACCTGTAGGTCAGAAAGGTCGCCCATTTTTCGTATGATCTTGGGCAGCCAGAACGTCGCAGCGTACAAGGTGAGTTGGATGGCGAGATAGACGCCACAGAACAGTGCGATTTGGGGATCGCGCAGCAAAGCCATCGCGCCGGTTTTGCCGCGCAGCGGTTCGCCACGCGCGTGCTGTTCCGCGGCGAGCGACGTCTCGAGCGCGTCCTTCTCTCCATCGCTCAGCCATCGCGCGTCGCGCGGGAGTGAATCGAGCCAGAACCAAGCGAACACGCCGACGACGACGGAGAAAAGACCCTCGACCAACAGCATCGTCCGCCAGCCGTTGAAGCCGAACCAACTTAGCTGGAGCAGCGCACCCGAGAGAGGTCCCGAGAGAACCGAGGCGATCGCGGAGCCGGAGAGGAATATCGCCACGGCCTTGCCGCGCTCCGCGGCGGGCAGCCAGCGGGTGAAATAATAAATGACGCCGGGGAAGAACCCCGCCTCGGCGGCCCCGAGCGCGAACCGCAGCCAATGGAACTGCGTCGCCGAACCCACGAACGCCATCGACGACGCCACGATTCCCCACGAGACCGTGATGCGCGCGAGCCAGATCCGCGCGCCGACCCTTTCGAGAAGCAGGTTCGAAGGCACCTCGAAAACGGCGTATCCCACGAAGAACAGCCCGGCTCCCAGACCATAGGCCGCCGCGTCCAATCCGAGGTCGGCCTTCAGGTATTTCTCAACGAATCCCACGTTGACCCGGTCGATATAGTTCGCGACGAACATCACGACGAACAACGGGAGAATCCGTGCCCGGGCCTTCGAAATGGCCGATTGGAGGGGAGCGTTGGGAATGGGCGTGGATTATTGCGGCCCCATTTTCGCGATGAGCGCGGCGAGTTTCGCCGTCTCGTCGGGCTTGAGCTCGGTGAGAGGCGCGCGCACCGGACCCGCGTCGCGCCCGACGATCCGCGCCCCCGCCTTGACCATGCTCACGGCATAGCCCGCGCCCTTGTTTCGGATTTCCATCAACGGGAGGAAGAACGTGTCGAGCAGGCGGTCCATGGTCGCGCGGTCGTCGTTGGCGAGCGCCGTGTAGAATTCCATCGCAGTCCGCGGGATGAAATTGAACACCGCGGACGAGTAGACCGGGACGCCCATCGCCTTGTAGGCAGCGGCATAGATTTCGGCGGTGGGAAGGCCGCCGAGATAGCTGAAGCGGTCCCCGAG
>JANXMD010000420.1 GCA_025354845.1 Verrucomicrobiota bacterium
AGCAGCGGCGAGTTGGAGACGTACTTCGGGGTTTCGGTTGCCGAGGTGGTCGGAATGCCGGTGCCGGAGTATGTGACCAGCGTGATCGGAAAGGTCTGCGGCGAGCCGCCGCCAAACGGATGTTTTTACCTCGCCGAATGGGACGGGCAGATCGCCGGAATGGGCGGACTGCGCCGAATTCGCGAGGACACGGCCGAGCTGAAACGTGTTTACGTGCGCCCCGCGTTCCGGGGAAACGGGATCGGCGAGGCAATCGTGCACCGTGTGTTGGGTGACGCCGAGGTCTTTGGTTTCTATCGGGTGTTTTTGGAATCCGGTCCGTTCATGCGTTCGGCCCATCGTCTGTATGAGGCTGCGGGATTCGTGGATCGGCCGCCGTATCTCGAGGCCGAGGTGCCGGTGGTGCTGCACGATCGTTGGCGCTTCATGGAGCGACTGCGTAGGGACGCACCGGCGGTGGGGAGCGATTCCCGTTATGATGGCGATGGATTGAATCGGTAGCCGCGAGCAATTTGGTGGGAGGGAACGATAGGAATTTGGGAAAGGATGTTGAGGTCATGAACGCACGAGTTCTGATGCTTTGGATGTGGGCGGTGTGGTTGTCCGGCGCCTCGGCAATCGGGGCTTCACTGGTTCGTGGCTACATTCGCCCGACCAACTACGAGCTGGTGCGGGAGGCTGAGGCCATCGTCTTGGCGGAGGCGGTTTCTCTAGAGGTCGCCGGCGAGGAGCATGGAGTCCGGTTTGGGGAGTTTACGTTCACGGTTTTGGAAGCGCTCAAAGGACAGGTGAATCAGAAACAATTCACCGCCCACGGCAATACCGCGGCTGCTACCTGGGGTAATCTGAATGATTTTGGCTACCAGAAGGGCGATCAAGGGCCAGGCAACGCGTTAAACTATCAGGTTGGAGGAAAGTATGTCCTGTTTCTTGAACGAATTGACGAGCGATGGATCGTGACCGGTCCACCGTTTTCGCGAATCAACGTGCAGGTGGCTGGCCCAGACTCCCCGTGGACGCTGGCAGTCCGCAGATATGTCGAGATTTCCAGATTGCTGAACTATGAAGAGGAAAAGCGGGCCTTGAAACGGCTGCGGCGCCGGGCGGAAAACCGCGAATCCGGATGTCCGCACGCGCTGAAGGTCGACATCGATCGCCATTTCGCAAAGCCCACCGAGGCGAAGAGCTTCGAGGACCTCCGCCGGTTGTTCTATTCCACGAGGAGTGAGGTCAACCGCGCCCGGGTGCTCTGGGCGATCAGCAGGGGAAAGAAGCGCGAGGCGGCCGACTTCGTGGAACAGGTTGCACAGTCCGCCGGATGGAAGACCTACGAACTGGGTCTCCCGGCAAGCATCGGAACGCTGGAACTCAAACGTTGCCGCGGGCTGATGGCGCGATGGTGGTTCAACATGCCGCCGGGAAATGAGCGTCAGTATGTCCTTTCGACCGTCCGAAAGCTCTGCGGACCAGAGGACACCCCGCTCATGCTTCGAATCCTTCAAGCTGCAAACGATGAGGAGGTCGATGAAATGGGCGGCTGGTTTGTGCTGCATCCTACGCCTTTGGGGATTGAGGCGTATCGCAAGCGAGCGGGTACGGATTATTCCAAAGGCCAGCGGGCCCCAATGAGTTTGGCTGCCCTTGGGGATCCCGGGGTGGTGGCGTGGGCCCTCGATACCATTCGCAATCCGCGCAAAGACGACTCCCCAGAGTACTCGATCCTGGCGATTTCTCCCCTGCCGGAAGCAGACCTGGTGGCACGCGAGTTGATCCGGGCCGGCGACTCGCCAGCGCTTGTCGACCTGGTGCAGGGGTATGGTGAGGATTACCTTTTTTTGGAGCAACCGATGTCCACCAATCCCCATCGATGGGAACGGCTGAAGGAGGTCATGGCGCTGGAACCCAAGAGTGGACGGCTCAGATATTGGTTGCGAGCGTCCCTCTGGTATTTGGCCGAATTCGGACACGAGCCCGCCGAGGAGTTGCTCCAAAAACTTGCACCGCCGCTGGCGGATGAGAAATCGAACTAGCCCAAAGTCGGTTGACGCTTCCGGCCGGCAACGCCGCGGCTGAAACGGCGCCTGCTTCAACACTTCCGGCGGGCGTCGGATGCCGAGAACCCTGCGCTTG
>JANXMD010000433.1 GCA_025354845.1 Verrucomicrobiota bacterium
CTCCAAGTCCACAGAGCCGGGCGTCGGGCGTCGGAAGATCCAACGCAGAAGAGGTGTAAGGATCCTTTCACGAACCCCACTCCCCCTAGTATGGCACATCGAACTCTTTCCATCACCCTCCTCAGCCTGTTTTCGATCACCGCGGCACTCGCCGTCGAGCGGACTCTCCTCAACCTCGACAGGACGGGAGTCGCCGTCCAGGGCTACGACCCGGTTGCCTTCTTCGCCGTGAAGGCGCCGTTGAAGGGGAAACCGGAGTTCACGAGCGAATTCCACGGGGCAAAGTACCGCTTCCACTCGGCAAAGAACAAAGCAGCCTTCGACGCCGAGCCAGCGAAGTTTGAGCCTCAGTTCGGCGGTTACTGCGCCTTCGGAGTCTCCAAGGGCAAGCTGGTTGAAATCGATGTCGACGCCTTTCAGATCGTCGAGGGGCGTCTCCTGCTCCAGTACAGCCCGGGTGTTCGCGACGACTTCAACCGCGACACCGCCGCCAACCTGAAAAAAGCGGACGCAAACTGGCCGCATCTCCTGGAGAAGAAGGGGAGATGAGCGCCCGACCAGTCGGTGCACCGCTGCTGCCCAAGTCACACCCATTCCGAGCCGCTCACCTCAATGGTTGAATTTATTCGCGCTGCCGGGTGGGTCTTCGCCGCCTACGGTGTTTTGGGATTGCTGTTTGCCGGTGCGTTTCAGTGGCGTGGCCTGGGGACGCTTGACGAGGGAACGCGCGAGGCGGGGATTGGGTTCCGCCTGCTCATCACACCGGGGGTGGTTGCCTTGTGGCCGTTGATCGCGGGACGTTGGTGGCGCGCGAGCCGGGCTGGCCCAGCGATGACCGGACAAGAGCTCACTTCGTCGCCCCGGCGGCTTCGAGCCCTACATGCCCTGGCGTGGAAGGGGCTCGCCCTCGGGGTGCCTGTCCTGGTCGCGGCTGCGCTCTGGTGGAGGCCTGTCGAGGACTTCGGCTCACGCCTCCCAGATCGGCTCCAGGGATCGAATCCCATGCCGGTCACGAAGCCATCCCGTTAAGTGCCAAACCCGGGGAACCGATCATGTCTTCCACCTACCGCGCCATTGATTGGAACCGCCAGAAGCGGCTCTACGACCTGACGCTCCTTGGGTTCCTCTTTCTGGGACTCGGCACCTTTTTCGCCGTCTCACTGCTGCACTCTCCAAACGCGACCGCCGAGACGCTCATCATTCGGGGCTGTGCGGCGACGGCGCTCATGCTGCTGCACGTCATCCTGTGCATCGGTCCGCTGGCACGCCTCGACACGAGCTTCCTTCCCCTGCTCTACAACCGGCGTCACCTGGGGGTCACGATGTTCCTCCTCGCATTGGTGCACGGCGTCTTCTCCGTCGCTCAGTTCCACGCGCTCGGCGACGAGAACCCCCTGGTGAGCGTCTTCACCGCATACCAGCGAGACTATCGGTTGCTCGACGCGGGACGGATCAATGGGGCTCATTTCCCCTTTGAGCCCTTTGGGGTCGCGGCACTGGGGATCCTTTTTCTGATGGCGGCAACGAGCCACGATTTCTGGTTGCGCACGCTCGGGGCGACGTTCTGGAAGACAATGCATCTTGGTGTGTACGCGGCCTACGGTCTGATCCTCGTCCACGTCGCCCTGGGTTTTCTTCAATCCGAACGAGCCTACCTATATCCGGTGCTTCTCGGTTTGGGCTTTGCGCTGGTTGCAGGGCTTCACCTCCTGGCAGCGCTCCAGGAGGCCAGGCTGGATCGAGAACAAAGCCGCCTCAACGCGGAAGGGTTCACCGGCACCTGCCAGGTCGATGAGGTCGTGGAAGGATGCGGAAAAGTGGTCATCGCCCGAGGTCAGCGCATCGCCTTGTTCCGACATCAGGGACGACTCTACGCCACCTCCAACGTCTGCCGACATCAGGGCGGTCCGATCGGCGAGGGACGAATTGCGGAGGGTTGCATCACCTGCCCGTGGCACGGCTGGAACTATCGACCGGAGGACGGCCGCAGCCCCCCACCCTTCCAGGAAGTGCTCGCGACCTTCACCACCCGCATCGTCGGCGACCGTGTCTGGGTGAATCCAACGGCAAATCCACCGGGTACACGTTGCGCGGGAGGCGCCGTCACGTCTTCATGACATGAGCGACGAGTTCTACATTGGTTACCACAACAAGTGCCCGCCGACGCTCGCGCAGCGTACTCGGCGGCGGGTGACGCAACTGGCGGTGCTCGTGGTGGGATTGATGTCCCTTTTCGCAGCACTACAAACGCCCGCCGAACCGGGAGTGTTTGAGTACGGCGTCGGGAGATCTTTTGAAGGCGTTTTGTACGAGCGTCCGCTTCCGCTTCTGCGGTCCGTTTCGAAGGATGGCTCCATGACCCACTTTCTGCTGGTCGGGGCCGGCAAGCACGGCCTACCGGCGTTTGCCCGCGGTCATGACGGACAATACGTGCGCTTCCGGGGCTCGCTCATTCAAAAGGACGCGAACGTGATGATAGAACTCAATGACCCGAACTCCTTCACCGCCCTCGGACCTGGGACAATCCCGGAGGAGAGTCCTGCCCAAGCGGTGATCCAGGACATCACGCTCACCGGCGAACTAGTGGACACCAAGTGCTACTTCGGAGTCATGCGGCCCGCGACGGGGAAGGGGCATCGCGCCTGCGCCGTACGCTGTCTCAGCGGCGGCGTGCCGCCCGGGTTGCTGGTGCGGAATCCTGAGGGAAATCCCGTGGTCTTGCTGCTGACCGGCCCCAGGGGGCAATCGCTTCAGGTTGACCCCGAATGGGGAGCTAGACGAATTCGAGCATCAGGCCGCTTGGTTTGGAATGAGGACACTCCCCGCCTCGAGATCGTCAGCCTTTCGCTCGCCGACGGGGGAGGCGAGTGAGTCCACACATCAACCGGACACTTCGTGACCTTCTGGTCGACCGGAATTCCCAGTGCTGGACGCAGTTGAGCCGACGCCACGCGCGATCCCACCCGTTTCTCCCTTCGTCGTTCCAGGGAAGGGGTCGCCCAACGGATTCCCTCGGAATCGATGGTTTCTCGCAAGGTACCTGAATCGAGCGGTTGTCGGAAACCCTGACAAACCGCCGACACGTTCCCTTACTTTGTCGGGAATTCTGACGCCCACGTAGAGATGGCATCTCCGGAGTTTCACTCAATGGAATTCACAAGCTGTTGCTCTTGAACAGCAATTAACGGCCAGACTGTTTCCGCCATCAGATTGACACTCACTCTGCTGCTAACGTTTAGCGCGTGGAAACCTTTCAGATAACCTCGCGAATTTAGAACGCCAAACAGACCCATGACCTCCATCAAAGCAACCTTCGCCGCACTCGCGGTCGCCACCACCGCGGCCGTCGCGGCACCCATCACTTTCACGGGGAGCACATTCGAAACCCGTCAGGGCAACGGCCTGTCCTTTGGCAGCGCCGCCGCCTACCAAGCCAACTTCGCTTCGCTTCCGACCGGAGGTTTCGGCTACGGCAGCGCGTCGTTGCCCACTGGAAGTTGGAATCCCCCCGGGTACTCATCCCCCTTGAACATCTCCAACCAAGGATTGGTTGGGGGTTCCGCCACCGACATCGCCTTTCACTACCAGGTGAACTTCACCTCGGTCGCCGGTTCGCTCTCCGCCCAAATGGCGCCCGATTTCGGACTTGGTGGCGGCGTTCTCTTGGACGGCTCGCAGGTGGCTTTCAACCCGAATGACATGTGGTGGGGCGGCGCTTGGGGCAACACGTCCCAGATCTTCTCCTTCTCCAGCGCCTTGGCCGCGGGGAGCCACACGATCGACATCTACGGCCAGGAAGGCTGCTGCGACGGGTTCACCGGTTTCGACGCGCAGTTCACCCCGGCTCCCGACAACGGCGCGACGCTGGCTCTACTCGGTCTTGGCCTCGCCGGTGTGGCGTTCGCCCGCCGTTCGTTCAAAGCCTGATCCGTTGATCGAGGCACGGCACTAGCCGTGTCAGCAGGGCCGAAGGTTTTCATCAACCTTCGGCCTTTTCCTTTTTGCAGAAGTTCGGCGCCAGGGCTGCCGAAGCTGAAGGCCGCAGTGTTCCGTTGGATTGCCAACCAGTGCGATCCCGATAGCCTGCTTCAGTGTCCCAAAAACTTCTCCTCATCCGGAATCCCGCTTCGGCCGGCGGAAGGAATCAGGACGTTCGGCTGGCCCGAGTTGTCGCCGAGCTGAAATCGGAGGGGCACGAGGTAACGATCCTAGCCACTTCGGGAGCAGGATCGGCGATAGAACTGGCGGAACGTCATGGGGCGTCGTTCGACACCGTGATTGCCGCCGGCGGCGATGGAACCGTTCGTGAAGTCGCCGACGGACTCGTCCGGACCGGAGCACCGGCGTCCCTGGGCATCCTACCCTTCGGAAGAGGCAACGACGTCGCCCGAATGGTGGGCACCGCCACCGACGACGAATTCTTGGCGACCCTGCGCACCGGTGATTCCGATTCGATGGACACCCTGCGCATCCAGGCCGTCGGCCCAAATGGAACCCCAGAAACCCACACCGGCCTGCTGTTTGCAGCGGTCGGATTCGCGGGAGAGGTTCTGCGCAAGACCACGCCTAGGGTGGTCCGGTGGTTTGGTCCGCGGCTGTGCTATTCGGTTGGATTCATCCGCGCGACTGCAAGCTATCAACCGCCCCACGTGACGGTCCGAAGTGGCGGGCGGAGTGAATCCGGTCCGCTGTTCCTGGCCTGCGCCGCGAATTCGCCGCACGCCGGCGGGGGGACGATGCAGTTGGCGCCGGGCGCGCGGATTGCGGATGGGCGTCTCAACATGAGCATTATCCGCCACATCGGCCGGGTGGGTGTGCTGCGACAGTTTCCCGCTCTGCTGCGTGGAACCCATGTGAACGATCCCCGCGTTCTTTATTTTGAGGCCGCGGAGATGTCCGTGGAAACGGACCGGCCTGTCCCCGTCGCGATCGACGGAGACCTCATGGGAAGCACTCCAGCACGCTTTGAGGTGGCGAACCGCTCCCTGCGAGTCCTGACCCGCCGACGGTTTTAGAGCGCGTCTCCCATCGGGAACTGACGTGGTCCAGCCAAACCGCTCCAGGTTGAGTGAGCGCTTCCAGATTCAAACAAGGGCCAGAAAACCAAAGGGGAGCGACACAGGTACGAGCCCGCCGAAAAAGGCGGCGGCCTGGTACAACATGAGAGTGTGTATTCCGAGACGAAACAATGGAGTGAGTTCCGCCACCGGGTGCTTGTGGACGGAGAGAGATCCGTCGTCAGGGGAGGTAGTGGAAGACGCTGGCGCAGATCCTGACGCACGGTGAACCGCCGCCCGTGCGGTGTTGTGGGTCTGGCTCAGTAGCGGCGCTCCGGCTCGGAGGCCGCCCTGGCGCCGTCCGTCGGCAGAGGGACCCCAGCAGCGAGCATCACGTTCTGCACGGCGACGATCGTCTCGGCGGAGGGCTTGAAGTTGCCGGGACGATGCCCTTCGGCGATTAAGAGCGGCGTCCAGCCGTACTTGTTCTTCCGGTTCCAGATCTCGACCTTCGCGCCCTTGTCCGCGAGGAATTGAACGACCTTCGGCAGGTTCTTGAGCGCCGCTGCGTGCATGGCGGTGTCGCCGTTGGCATCGACCGTGTTCACGTCGGCACCGAGCTTCAGGAGCAACTGGGCGGCCTCGAGCACCTCAGATTCGTCGCCCGCGACTTCAGTGGCCTGGTCCGAACCGACGTGGATCCCGCAGGCAACGAGGAGCGGCGTGGTGTTGTCGGCGTTGGCGATGGATGGATTGGCGCCCAGTGCGAGCAGCAGCTTCATGTAGGCGACATCCGAGGTCGCGGATGCCAGGAGGAACGGCGTCGCCCCCTTGCGGCTGAACTGGCCGGGACTGCTCGAGCCGTTCGCCAGTCGCCCGTTCACGTCGGCACCGCGTTTCACCAATTCCCGGACGAAGAGTAGGCTGTTGAGTCTTCCCAGTTCGGCCGGGGGCGGGGCTCCGTAGTCCTCGCCCTTGGGCGGCTTTCGGACCCACGACATCATGTGCAAGGGCGCGAAACCGGATCGTTGGTCGTTGGGATCGGCACCGGCGTCCAGCAGCGTCAAGGCGAGTTCGTAATGCCCATTCTCAATGGCGAGGATCAGCGCACTGGTTCCGCTGACCGGCCCCTTTCCGCCGGGCTTGCGCGCCTGCATTGGCACGTTCACATCAACTCCAGCCTTTAACAGGATGCGAACAACGTCGGTCCGGCCGCCTCGCGCGGCGAAGAAGAACGGCGTGAAGCCGGAATCAGGCAGAGGCGTGTGAAAATCGGCGCCGGCTCTGAGAAGCAGCTCAACCACCTCCGCATGGCCGTCTGCGGCAGCCCACATCATAGCAGTCTGCCCCCGACGTTCTTTCGCATCGACTTTGGCCCCGCGTGTGAGCAGCGCCTTTACCGGCCCCGGCTTTCCGGTGCGGGCAGCGGTCATCAGGACCGTCTCGCCGCCGTGAACAACGGTGTTCGGATTCGCCCCGCGTTCGAGGAGGAGTTCAACCATGACTGCGCTGCCGTTCTGGCACGCCAGCGAAAGGGGGGTGACGCCAAAACGATTGGTCGCCGCCACACTGGCGGCGGCGAGCAGCTTCGCCGTTTCAAGATCGTCCCGGTACACTGCCCAATGCAGTGCGGTCATGCCGTCCGCCTGGGGCGCATTCACATCCGCGTGTTGCTTGAGGAGCGCGTGAATTGCAGGGCGGTCCACTGCCTCGGCAGCGTCAGCCAGACGCGAGTCGGCGGCGAACGAGGGTTGCCCCAGGGCACCCAGGAGAACCGTCAATGCACACACGGATGTAAACGGAATTCGAAACCAAGGGATCTGCCTCGGTTTTTGCGGGGTGGATAAGGCGCCCATCGTCAAATACCCAACGGTTCGAACAGGCCATCCACCCTTCCGTTGCTGTCGGCGAAGGAGTCGAGGCGAACGCCGACCTTCTCGAGCAGGGTCAGATGGAGATTCGCGAGCGGAGTCGGCTTGGCGTACTTGAGATGGCGTCCACCCTTCATGCCGCCCGCCGCACCACCGGCGACAATGATCGGAAGGTTCGTGTGATCATGGACGTTCGGGTTGCCGATGCCGCTGCCGTAGAGATAGAGCGAATGGTCGAGCAAGGTGCCGTTGCCCTCCGGGGTGGCTTTCAGCTTCCCGAGGAACTCGGCGAAGAGCGACACGTGGAAGGCGTTGATCTTCGACATGCGCTCAATTTTCGCCGGATCGTTGCCGTGGTGGGAAAGCGGATGGTGCGGATCGGACACACCGATTTCGGGATACGTCCGGTTGCTCGTTTCGCGCGCGAGCTGGAAGGTGATGACCCGCGTCACGTCGCCCTGCAGCGCCAACACCTGCAGATCGAACATCAGCCGGGCGTGGTCGGCATACGCGGCAGGCACGCCGACGGGGCGGTCGAGATCCGGAAGCGGCTTGTCCTTGGTGTCCGCTTCGGCCTTCTGGATGCGGCGTTCGACTTCGCGGACGGTCTCAAGGTATTGGGAAAGTTTCGCGCGGTCGGCGGGGCCAAGTTCGCGCTTCAGCTTGGAGAGATCCTCCGTGAACGAATCGAGCAGGCTGGCGCGTTTCTTCAGCGCAGCGCGGCGTTCGGCGAGGTTGCCGCCGTCGCCGAACAGACTCTCGAAGACGATGCGTGGATGGGCCTCAGCCGGCAGCGGCGTCGTGGGTGACGACCACGAGAGGTTGTTCTGGTAGGCGCAGGCGTAGCCGTTGTCGCACTGGCCGACGACCTGGAGATGGTCCATCGCGAGCTCAAGCGACGGCAATTGGGTCGCCTGGCCGATGCGCTGGGCGGCGATCTGGTCAACCGTCGTTCCCAAATAATAGTCCGTACTCTCCGTCAGCTTCGCCTTCGCGGCACTGAGGAAGGCCGAATTGGAAGTGGCGTGGCTGCCGGGGTAGGCGTTTTGCAGTTCCAGATTGGAAATGATCGAGACCTTGTCGCGCACGGGTGCGAGCGAACTGAGGATTGGCGACAGGACGTCGAGCGTGTCGCCAGGCGGCGTCCATCGCGAGTTGTCGCAGCCCATCGGCATGAAGACGAAGCCAAGCCGGCGCACGGGATTGGCGGCCGTCCGGACCAGCGGCGTCGCGGCGGGTACCATCGATTCGAGCAGCGGCAACGCCATCGTGGCTCCCACTCCGCGCAGGAACGTCCGGCGTGGCATGAACTTCCGGGTGATGAAATTCATCGTGTTTTCCTCAAGGTGAACGGGGTGCTGTTGACAATTCCAATGATGACCGACGAAAAGCGGTATCCGTCGCCCTTGGCGTCGTGGACGATCTTTCGGACAGCCGGCGCATCGGGCTCCTCGATTCCGCGGCCCAACGCGAAGGTGAGCAGTTTCTCGGTCATCGTTCCGACGAAAAGCTCCGGATGCCTGAGCAACCCGGCTTCCAGTCCGCCGACCCCGGTGAACTTGCTGCCGTCGGGAAATCCGCCGCTGGCATCGACGGGCACGCCGTCTTCGGCCACGCGCCACCGACCGATGGCGTCGAAGTTTTCGAGCGAGAAACCCACCGGATCCATCAGATTGTGGCAGCTCGCGCACGCGGCGTTCGCCCGGTGCGCGGCGAGGCGCGCGCGCATTGGAAGCGCGTCGGAGACGGTATTTTCCTTGAGGTTGGGAACGTTGGCGGGCGGAGGCGGAGGCGGGGTTCCGAGAAGGTTGCCGAGAATCCAATGACCGCGAATCACCGGCGACGTGCGCGTGGCGTAGGAGGTGACCGTGAGAACGCTGCCCTGCCGGAGCAAGCCGCCGCGATGACTGTCGGGCCCGAGGGCCACCCGCCGAAACTGGCTGCCGTAGACGTTGGGAATGCCGTAGTGCTTCGCGAGGCGCTCGTTCAGGAACGTGTGGTCGGTCTTGAGAAGATCGAGGACGTTGCGGTCCTCCCTGAGAAGTGCTTCAAAATGGAGTTCCGTTTCACGGCGGAAGGCTTCGCGCAGGTTGTCGTCAAAGTCGGGGAAGAGTCGGAGATCCGGCGTGAAGGAATCCAGGTTCCGTAGGTAAAGCCACTGCGCGGCGAAATTCTCGACCAAGCTGCCGGCGCGCGGATCCGCCAACAAGCGGCGCACCTGTTTCTCCAGCACCTTGGGCCGATGAAGGTCACCCCGTTCGGCGACGGCGAGAAGTTCATCATCCGGAAGGCTGCTCCAGAGGAAAAACGACAGCCGCGACGCCAGCGCGACGTCGCTGATCCGGTATGCCGTCGCTGGTGCCAAGTCCGCGGGATCGCGCTCGATTCGAAATAGGAACTCGGGACCGACGAGCACCGCGCTCACGGCGGAACCGATTCCCGCCTCAAATCCGCCAGCGGCCCTGGCCTCGCGGTAGAATTCCAACGGCTTGGCCAGATCGGCGACCGTGACTGGGCGCCGATAAGCTTTGCGCACGAAGGACGACAGGATGCGTTCGGCGCACGCGTCCTCTTCGGCTGGC
Source organism: Verrucomicrobiota bacterium (assembly GCA_025354845.1). Classification (GTDB taxonomy): domain Bacteria; phylum Verrucomicrobiota; class Verrucomicrobiia; order Limisphaerales; family UBA9464; genus CAIVQB01. The sequence goes on from JANXMD010000433.1 coordinate 9,451, forward strand.
TTCGTCGGATAACTCACGAAGAGCTTCCGGCGGCTCAAGGTGTCCCCGGCTTCCTTGGACGCGTAGGGGCCCGTAATGGACACCTGGTAAATCGCGGGTGTCAGTCGCGGATGCCGGTGCATGTTATAGCGCGCCTGGAAGGGCTCTCGCTTCGTCTCCACCAACTCAGACGGGTTCTTGAGGAACGCAACCCCGATCCCGTGGGCGCCGGCCTTCACCAGGACGCGGGCCTTCAAATGAGCGTCCACCTTTTCAAAGTCACGATCGCCCTTGGGTGGTCCCACCTTGAACTGTGCGGCAATGGCGCGGTCCAGCAGGACTTCGAGTTCGTGAGTTTCGTGCAGGCCCTCAACCACCTCATTGCGGTCGCGGGTCAGGCGGACCTGGATCTCGTACTCGCCGTCGCGGGGAAACGTGTGGTGGATCAACGTCCCTCCGCGCGTGCCGAGCGGAAGGCCTTCGACGTGTTCCTCCTGAGTGCGGTCCGGCTTGAGGCGAACGGTGTCGCCGTTGGGCTTGTTCATCGGCGCACCGACGGCGAGGCGGCTGATCTTTTCGGCGGCGGAAATGTAGCGGTTCAACAAGGTCGGCGAGAGATCGCCGACCGTCACGTTGTCGAAGCCGTGGCTGGCGTCGTCCTTGGGCAGCAATGCCGCCGCGTCAATCTCCAGGCCCAGCAGATCGCGAATGGCATTCTGATACTCCGTGCGGTTGAGCCGGCGAAACGTGTCGGTGCGGCCGGGGTTCGGCGTCTTTGCGGCGGCTTTGTCGAGCGACGAACCGAGCGTCGCCACGAGGCTTTCGAACTCTTTCTCGGCCGGACGGTCCTTGCCGACGGGCGGCATCTGGCGCGCCGCGAGTTTGCGGACGACGCGTTCCCAGGCGTCGGAGTGGGGTTGCAGTTCGTCCGCGAGGAGCTTGCCCAGATCCAAATTCCCCTTCTTGACCTCGCCGTCGTGGCACTCGAGGCAATAGTGGCCGACCGCGGATTTCACTGGGGTCGGGAGAGGAGCGGCAGCCGCCGAAGCGGTGATCGTAACCATCGCCCAAGCGCCTTGTCCGGCAAACCAGGCGAGGGTTGGAGAAACCCAGCGTCGACCATTGGGATTGGGCCGCGTCACAGTGCCGGGAAAAGTGGCCTGCTTTGGCGGATGGAACAAGCGCGAAGCCGGACCTACTTCCCAGACTCGCCAAGCCGTTTCGACCCGACCAGATTCTTCGGCGTTCGACCCATCCCCATGCCAGAAATGCAGACCCAAGCCGTCCTTCTCGCCACTGGCCTCCTGAGCCTCGCCTTCGCCATTCGTGCGGCCGACCCAACGCCGCCGCCGGCGCAGGCCGATCCCGCGCGGCAGTTGCGAGCCTATCGTGACTTCGCCATGGGCCGCGAAGGAAACCCGGAACGCGGCCGCCAAGGGTTCCAGGACGAAGCGCGTGCCGCCTGTGTGAAATGCCATTCCATCGACGGCACGAGCAGCAAGGCCGGGCCCGATCTGATGGCGGTCGGCGACAAGTTTCCCCGGCGCGACCTGATCCAATCCATCCTCGAGCCGTCGGCCACGATCGCGGTCGGCTACGGCACAACGATCGTCGAAACGAAATCCGGCGAACAGTTCCAGGGCATCATCAAGTCGTCGCCCGACGGCGGACTCGACCTCATGGGCGCCGATGGCAAACACATCCTCATCGCCAAGGCGGACATCCAGGAACAACGCGGGACGGCGGTTTCGCTGATGCCCGAAGGACTTCACACCGGGATGTCGCAGCAGGAGTTTACCGACCTGGTTGAATACCTCGTCACGCTGAAGCAGCCTGAGTCGGCGCTCACCGGAAACCGCGGCATGCCTTCGACGATTCCCGAGTTGGCCAAACCGGTGATCTTACGCCCGTTCTTTAGCGAGCAACTGCGTTTTCCGCATGCCTTCGTGCAGAAGCCCGGCGACGTCCGTTCCGGGTTAGTGTGGTTCGGTCAACTTCCGGGTTCACCGAACGCGTTCCTAGCCGGTCACCAGGCCGGAAAACTCTGGCTTTTGGACAAGTCGGGAACGAACGAGACCAGGACGCTCTTCGCCGACATCTCAAAGGACATTTTCAACGAACGGGGTCCCAACGGCCTCCTCGGCGTCGCGTTCCATCCGCGATTCCGCGAAAACCGCCGCTACTTCGTAAAGCACCAAGTGTTCGAGGGCGGCAGGATCGTGACCACCGTGGCCGAACGCCTCGCCTCAGCCGACCTGCGCTCCGACTCCGGACACCCGGAACGCCGTCTCTGGAGCGTCATCAGCACCACGCAAGATCACAGCGGCGGGTGCCTCGGCTTCGGGCCGGATGGGTTCCTTTACATCGCCATGGGCGACACCGGTCCGCAACAAGACCCGCAGGGCCACGGGCAGGACCTGACACTGCATCTCGCGAAGATCCTTCGCCTCGATGTGGACCACGCCGACCCCGGCCTCGCCTACGCCATCCCCTCCGACAACCCGTTTCGCGGCCACGTTGGCGTGCGACCTGAGATCTGGGCGTTCGGATTCCGCGAACCCTGGCGGTTCAGTTTTGATCGCCTGACCGGCGATCTCTGGGTCGGCGACGTGGGACAGGACCGAGTCGAGGAAGTGTCCATCGTCCGCCGCGGGGAGAACCTCGGCTGGAACGTGTATGAAGGCTTCGAACCCTTCTCCAACGCCTACCGCAAGCCGGACGCCAGCTACACGCCACCCGTGTTCGCCTACCGCCGCAAGTTCGGCAATTCGGTCACCGGCGGCTACGTCTACCGTGGTGACAAGCGGTCGTCGTTCTACGGCGTCTACATCTGCGGCGACTACACCTCGCACCGCATCTGGGGCGTGAAGCAGGAGGGTCGCGTGCTCCAGTCCGTGATGCAGATTGGCACCGCGCCGCAAGGCATCGCCTCGTTCAGCGAGGACGAGCAAGGCAACCTCTACGTGGTCGGCTACGAGGGGATGGTTTACCATATCGACTTTTCGAACACGGCATTCACTCCGGCGAAGCCTGTGTCCAACTGATCGCCAAGCAGAGTCCTCAACCCACACGATCATGCCCCGCCCTCCCACGAAATCGCGCTGGTTGCCACACACGTCGATCCTCCTCGGCGTCACCGCTCTGGCAATCCGTCTCGGTGTCGCGGTCGGCGCCGAACCGAGCCCAGTCACGTGGAGGCGAACCTCGGTTCCCTTGCCCGAATCGATCTGGAGCGTGGAAGCCATCGATGCCAACGCCGACGGGAAGTTGGACCTGATCGCGATGGGCGAAACCAAGGTGTTCGCGCTCGTCGCACCGGACTGGAAGCCTCAGGTGCTCTTCGATTCGAAGGAGCCCAAGATGCTCTACTGCGTCGCGCTGGACGCGGACGGGGACGGCGACCAGGACCTCTTCGTCGGCCGCTACCGCGCACCGTGGATCGAACATCGGCTGGCCAAGGCGGCCGGCAAGGCGTCGGACGAACCGAAGGGCCCCGAGTTCAGCATCGCCTGGATCGAGAACACCCGGCGCGTTGGCGAGCCCTGGCCATTGCACGTTGTGGACCGGGAGTTCAACGGCATCCATGGCCTCTGGACCGGCGACATCGACGGCGATGGTCGCAAGGATCTGGTGGCCGACAGCATTCTGGGTCCGCTCTTTCCAAAGAGCCTGGCGTGGTTCCAGACGCCCAGGCGCGGTGAAAAGGATTTCCAGCGCCACCTCATCACACGGGAGGGCGCGGACGGGCGTCCGCATTACCTCGATGTGGCGGACCTGAATGCCGACGGCCGAAGGGACCTGCTGGTTGGCGATTCCGGCGGCGGCACATTCACGTGGTGGGAACAGGGTTCCACCGCCGACCAACCGTGGACCAAACATCTTATCGCGAAAGAAAACGGGGCAACCAACCTCAAGGCCGCCGACGTCAAC
>JANXMD010000456.1 GCA_025354845.1 Verrucomicrobiota bacterium
CTGGTGAAGAGCTGACGGATCTCGGAAATGGGCCACTTGACCAGGCGCGCTCCATTGGCGGTGGACTGGAGCGAGAGCTCCGTCGGGAAACCCATCTGCTGGTTGAAGGGCATGCCCGGATATTTTCCGCCCTGCAGCCACCCGACGAGAATCACCCGGTGATCCGGCAAATCGTCATAGGCTTGTGCCGCGTAGAAGTTGGATCCAAAATCCGCCTTCGTCTTCGGGGATTCCGGTGTGAAGACCTTGCCGTCAAAGTGGCCCACCCAGTAGTCGCCACTCGCACCCCACAACACCCACTTGGAACCGCGTGCGCCACCGTCGACTGGCAGTTCCACGAAGCCCGGGCACTCGAAGAGTTCCTCGCCGAACTTGCTGGCGAACGTCCACTGCTTGAGGTCGGTGGAGGTGTAGAAGAGGCAGACATTGCGCGTCGTGGGCTTTCCTTCTTTGTTGAGCTTCGAGGGATCCTTCTCGCCGATGTAGACGGGCATCACCCAGTGGTGGCTGGGTTCATGCCAGAAGACCTTGGGGTCGCGGTCGCCGTCACCGAGGTTTCCGAGCACCGGGTTTTTGTCGTACTTGGTCCAGGTGCGGCCGCGGTCGTTGGAGAAGGCGAGACATTGGGTGAAGGGCTTGCCCTTGGATTCGGGGCTGGTGTCGCCGGCCGCAGTGTAGAACGCGACCAGAGCCGGATCCTTGCCGTTCTGAAAGCCCCCTGAGTTCTTCCAGTCCACCACCACGGATCCGCTGAACATTGTGCCCAGCGCATCGGGGTAGAGGGCGTGTTCGAGTTGATTCCACTCCAGCAGATTCGTGCTGACGGCGTGGCCCCAGGTCATGTTTCCCCACTGCGTGCCCTTGGGATTGTGCTGGAAATACAGGTGATACTCGCCGCCGAAATAAACGAGGCCGTTCGGATCGTTAAGCCAGCCTTTCTGTGCGGAGAAATGGAACTGCGGCCGGTAGGACTCCTCGTACAGCGTCTCCGTGTTCAGCGGTTGCTTGAAATACGGGGGCGTGGCGGCGGTGTCGCTGAGTACGAAGTGGTCGGCGAGAATGTGTCCCCAGCCGCCGGTCGCGTCGTCCACGATTTGAATCTTCGCCTTTTTGCCCGCGAATTCCCCGAGATCGAAGGTCAGCGTGGAAAGCGTCTCGTCCTCCCGTCCGGTCGCCGATCGCACCACCGCGCCGTCCACGAGGACGTTGACGCAGGTCTTTCCTTCCTCCGCGCCGCCGCCGATGAGGAAGGTGAGGTAGCGATGAAAGAGCGTGATTTCAGGAGAGGTGAGTGTCCCGGTGGACTTGTCGCCATTGAGGTAGGTGTTCACCAGGCCTTGTCCGCGGAAGCCGACCACGGGTGCCTGCTCGGGCAGGGTCCCGCGGGCCGGAGCCTTGCCGAACGCATTGCCGGTGACCGTCCAGGCTCCGTAGTCGGAGCCTTCAAAATCGCCGATCACCTCATCGGCGGCCGCGGCGTGAAGCAGGCCGAGAATGGGGAAGATCAAGAGTCCGGTGCGAAGGCGGAGGAACATGGGAAGAGTGGAAGGTTGAGTGAGCTTCACTTCACGGCCGGATCTTTGGCCGCGTCGGCTTGGCGATACAGGGCGGTGGGAATCAGCGTCTCGCGCTGGACGTCGTCACCCGCAAGGTACTTGATCACGTTCTGAACCGCGGCTTGGCCGATCCGGTCGGGGAACTGAATGGGATCGGCGTAGATCTTGCCCGCCTTAATGGCCGACTTGCCCTCGGGCATGCCGTCAAACCCCACCACCTTGATCTGCGCCAGACGCCCGGCCTTTTCCAGCGCTGCGACGGCGCCGAGTGCGCTCGGGTCGTTGATCGCGAAGATTCCGTTCAGATCCGGATGCGATTGCAGCAGATCCTCGGTGGCCTTCATCGAGCGATCCTTGGCGGCACCGCCGGGAAGCGTGGCGACGACCTGAATCGTGACGCCTTTGTCCTTCTTTTGCTGTTCGAGTTCCTGGAGAAATCCACGGGTGCGGAGAATGACCGACTCGACTTCCGGGTGGTCGAGGATGGCCACCTTGCCCTTGCCGCCGAGGGCTTCGATCAACGCAATCGCGGCGAATCGGCCGCCGCCGAAGTTGTCGGTCGCCACGTGTCCCACCACTTTGCCTTCCTTGGCCAGAGACGCGATGTCGGCGGTGAACACCGGGATGCCCGCCTTGTTGGCTTCCAGGAGCGCCGTGCCCACGGCCTTGGAATCGCAGGGACACAGGATCATCGCGACGGTCTTGCGGACAATGAAGTCGGCCACCTGGTTCCGCTGGCGAGCCGCGTCGAATTCGCCGCTGGTCACCAGCGTGTCGAGGCCGTGCTTCTTCGCTTCCGCCGTCATGGCATCCGCGAGATCTCGAAAAAATGGATTGGTCAGTGTGAGGACCGAGATGCCGATCGTCCCCCCAGCCTTCGACGGACCGGCCCCCA
>JANXMD010000616.1 GCA_025354845.1 Verrucomicrobiota bacterium
GGCGACTCCGGCCCCGGCCGCTCTCAGCGACTTCATCGCCGCCATTGTCCGGGCCAGGCAGGGCATCGGAATCATCGGCGACCCCTATCGGATGCGCGTCGACCGAACCGATGGAAACTCGAGTATCACGTGGTCCACGAATCTCACCACCTTCCGTCCTCAGTCGGCGACGGTGTTGAATCGGGTCGGCGCCTGGAGTGATGTCCCGGGTTCGATCACGATTCGCGGCGCCCAATTCGTCCTTCCGATTCCGACGGATGCCCCGGCCGGGTTTTTCCGACTGCTCTCCCCATGAATCGTTGCAACGGATCCCAACCGGATGGGGAGCGGGGCCAGGGCGCAGCTTCGGGAAGCCGGCGTGCCTGGATGCTGGTGCTGATCCAGTGGCTGCTGCTCCAAGGTTCGTTCAGCGTGTGTAAAGCCGGCGCGCTGTTTGGGACTGGAGACAACACGAAGGGGCAGGTGAGTATCCCTGTTGGGCTTGGGTATGGAGTGGTGGGATTTTCTGGTGGTGGGTTTCACACGCTTGCGGTGCTGGTGGATGGGAGTGTGGTGGGTTGGGGAGACAACAGCTCTGGACAGACGAGTGTGCCGGTGGAGGCCAAGAGCGGGGTGATTGCGGTGTCGGCGGCGAACACGCACTCGCTGGCGCTCAAAGGGGATGGATCGGTGATTGGGTGGGGAGGCAATGAACAGGGACAGGCGAGCGTGCCGGACACGGCGAAGAGTGGAGTGGTGGCGATCTCTGGCGGAGATCAACACTCGCTGGCCTTGAAGGCGGATGGATCGGTGATTGGATGGGGAGTGAACAACGACGGACAGATCACGATTCCTGAAGGAGCCAAAAGTGGCGTGAAGTCGATCTCTGCTGGCGGGTACCACAACTTGGTATTGAAGGAGGACGGGACGGTGGTGGCGTGGGGGAACAACTGGTACGGACAGATTGAGGTGCCAGGAACGATCCAGGGGAGTGTGACGGCGGTGTCGGCGGGGGTGTTCTACTCGGTGGCGCTCTTGACGGATGGATCGGTGGTGGCGTGGGGGAAGAATGAGTACGGGCAATCGACGGTGCCCGCGGGGGCGAAGACGAATGTGGTGGCGATTGCGGCCGGAGGCGCACACGTGGCGGCGTTGCGGGGGGATGGATCGGTGATCACCTGGGGATTGGCGAACCCGGTGACCGTACCGGTGTTCCAGGGGATGTCGGCGATTGCGACCGGACGCTTTCACACGCTGGGACTAAAGCTGCTGGCGGCACCCGTGATGCGGGTGGCCCCGGTGGGGAAGACGGTGAAGGAGAGGGAGCCGCTGTGGTTGGCGGTGGGAGCGGAGGGATTGGAACTAAAGTATCAGTGGTACAAGGACGGAGTGGCCATCGAAGGAGCCACCGGACAAGTGTGCCACCTGGGGCCCGCCCAGAAGAGCCACTCGGGCAGCTACACCGTCCAGGTCAGCAACCCCGTCGGCACCCTCCCCCTCAGCACTCCCGTCCCCGTCACCGTCACTCCCAATACCTACTCAGGGTCGGTGGTGGAGGAGGTGCTTCTGGCCTACCAGTACGAGCAGCCGCCTGAATCGACTCGCTCCGGCATCGTGGCAGTGGCGGTCGGAGCGACTTCCGATGCCGCCCTTACCGCGGGGGGCGAAATGGTCGTTTGGAGCCTCGCTGGACTCGGAGTGGTTCCCGCCACTCTTCGGACCGATGTGGTGGGGATTTACGGGGGTGAGTATCAATTGATCGGATTGCGAAGGGACGGTACCGCGGGCGCAGTTCCGGAGTCGAATCTCCTGCCCCCGGAGTTTCAATCCGGCGTCGCTGAGTTTTCCGTTGGCTTGACTCACATGCTTGCGCTGAAGCGGGACGGGACGGTGATCGCTGCCGGCTCCAATCGGTACGGTGAGACCACAGTGCCCGAGGCAGCGCGCGCCGGGGTGGTCGCCGTGGTCGCGGCAAACAAATTCTCGTTGGCTCTCAAATGGGATGGAACGGTGGTGGCGTGGGGTTGGGGTGGATCGGTTGCGACGTCGGTCCCCGACATCGTTCAGGGAAAAACCATCGCGCTCACCGGCAACTACCTCAACGGGGTCGCGCTGTTGGCGGATGGATCGGTAGTGGAGTGGGGAGGTGATCCGTCCAGTGGTGGGCTCAGGTCGGGAGTCGTGGCGACCGGGATGAATTTCATCGCTGCCGGGGGCTATGCCATCGCTTATCGGAGCCCGAGCGGTCCGGTGCAGTTTGGCGGACAGATGAACACCAACTTAATTGACGGTGTGAGGGATCTCGGGAATCTGGATTCGGTGGCCATGGGGCTGAGTCGCATTGTGGCACTCTTCCAACCCACGGTGCCGATCATCACCGTCCAGCCGGTCGGCGGCATGTGGGGGGAGGGTCAAAAGCTGGTCCTGTCGGTTGGTGCCGGCGGGCGTTTGATCCACTACCAGTGGCGCAAAGACGGCGTCGACATTTCCGCAGCGACGAATGCCTCCTACACGGTCGCTTCGGCGACTCGGGAAGCGAAGGGGGCCTACACGGTGCGCCTGACCAATCCGGCTGGGACGGTTGAGAGCGATCCCGCCGTGGTGACGATCCTGTTGCAGACTCCTCAACTCGGGGGCAGCCCCTCTGGACGCCTGGTGGTCATGGGGGCTGGGGCTGCAGGTGAACGCGAGCTGCCCGCCGCCGCCCTCTCCGGCGTGGTTTCCGCCGCGGCCGGGGCGGCTCACATTCTGGCCTTGCGGGAGAATGGCTCGGTGGTGGCTTGGGGGGACAACAGCCGGGGCCAGACGAATGTCCCGTTCGCGGCGTCCAGCCACGTGAAGGCGGTCAGTGCCGGTCAGTTTCACAGCCTTGCCGTTAAGGATGACGGCTTGGTGGTGGCGTGGGGTGACAATGCAAAGGGCCAGCTCACAATTCCCTATCTCCGCGAGTCCTCGTCGGCGGTGGCGGCCGGGGCGTCCTTTAGTTTGGCGCTGCTCAGGGACGGATCCCTGCTCCAGTGGGGGGCAACTCTCGAAGGAATCACGAATGGTCCGGCCTCAAACTCAACGCGGTTTGTGGGCATCGCGGCCGGTGAGGCGCATGCACTGGCCCTGCGCGCTGACGGTTCGGTCGTCGCCTGGGGAAGCGATCAATTCCGACAGGTCTCTCTTCCGATGGAGGCTGCCACGAACGTGATTGGCATTGCGGCGGGATCCTCGCATTCCGCGATCCTCAAGGCGGACGGTTCCGTCGTGGTCTGGGGCGACAATGCTTGGGGCCAGACCAACGTTCCCGCCGCCGCACGGAGCGGAGTGGTCTCCATCGCCGCGGGGGCGCATCACATGGTGGCGCTCCGGGCGGACCGCACGGTCATCGTCTGGGGCGATGTGCAATCCGGACAGGGGCAGTTCCCGGTCGGGGTTCAAGGACGCTTCCTGTTTGCGGGGGCCGGGTGGGATCACAGTCTCGCCGTTTTCCAGCCCGGGGCGTCGACCATTGTGGTCCCGCCGGTGGGAGGGACCTGGACTGCGGGTCAGTGGCTCTTCCTCCAGGTGGTAGCCGGTGACATTGAATTGGCCTACCAGTGGACGAAAGACGGTGTGGATCTTCCCGGGGCCACCGGCGCCGTGCTGGCTCTTGGGCACGCCCGGTCAGACCACGCGGGAGACTACGCAGTTCGGGTCTCGAATCCGCGGGGCAGCGTGACGAGTGCGCCGCCTGCCAGAATTCAGGTCCTCCCGGCGGATCCCGCGGCCGAGGGCGCAGTTTTCCGATTTGGCACCCTTGCCGGGAAGGCCTTGCCTCCCGAGGCGGATTCCGGGGTGATCGACGTGATCCGGGTCGCGCAGAACGACATCCTCCTGAAGACGAACGGTGTGGTTTCCGTTTGGAGTGAGACCGACTCTCCGCTGAACCAGGTGCCGGCTGCCGCACGTGGCGGAGTGGTGGCCATTTCGGCAGGTCAAACGCATGTCGTTGCGCTTCGCGATGACGGTTCGGTGGTGGAGTGGGGAAGCAACGCGGATCCGAGAACCGGGCAGTCCCCGGTGCCCGCTGGAGTCAAGCAGGGAGTGATCGCGATTGCGGCAGGGAATGCGCACGCTCTGGCGTTGAAGGCGGATGGAACAGTAGTCGCCTGGGGATCCGATACGCAGGGTCAAACCGATATCCCGGCCGGCGTGCAACAGCGGGCGGTGGCCATCGCTGCGGGTCGCAATCATTCGGTGGCGTTGACCCGCGATGGATCGGTGACGACTTGGGGCAACAGTCAATGGCCCGCCCCCCCCATGTCGATGATCGCCAGCAACAACGTGGTCCGAATCACCGCTGCGGAAGATCACACCATCGTCTGGAAGGCTGACGGATCGGTTTGGTTTTGGGGCGATGGACACCAAGTATTGACGGCAGTCCCCGGGGACCCTGTTTTCACGGCGACCGCCGTGCTTCTTTCCTCGAATTCAGCGATGGTGCTCGGCTCAGATCACATCCTGAGCGCCCTTCCGACGTCGCTTCTCACCACGGTTCCCAACCCGCTGCGCAGCGGCGTTCTCGCGGCCTCCGGTCGACCGGAGGCCGGAGTGTTGCTGGTTTCGCCGGTGCCGCTTCAATGGGTTCAGCCGCCCGTCAGCCGTGGAGTGTTCGAGGGGCAGCGCGTGGTCCTGTCTGCGGTCGCCAGTGGATATCCCATCCGATATCAATGGCAGAAAGACGGTATCAATATTCCGGGGGCCAATCAGGCGACCCTGGATCTCGGTCCGTCGCAGTTGGACATGAATGGGCGCTACTCGGTCGTTCTGTCGAGCCCGCTGGGAAACCTGACCACCCAGACCCCGGCGGAGTTGGTGGTGAACCCATCGGCCGGATCGGTCGTGGTTTGGACCACAGATCCGTTTGCACTGAGGTACGGCATTGATCAGGTTCCCCTCGAAGCTCAGAGCGGAGTGGTGTCGGTTTCCTGCGGAGTCCTGCATGTGGTTGCCTTGCGATACGACGGGTCCGTCGTGGCATGGGGCGCCGGGTCCACGAACGGAAGTACCGATTTGGAGATCGGACAATCCCAAGTGCCCCCGGAAGCGAAAACCGGGGTGGTGACGGTGGCGGCGGCGCGTTATCACAGTCTTGCCATTAAAGCGGATGGCACGGTTCTCGGATGGGGCGATCCCGAAGATGGCAAATCGAGCGTCCCTCCGTCAGCGCGAAACGGCGGAGTTTCGGTCGCCGGCGGATACCGCCATTCCCTCGTCCTGCGTCGTGATGGCTCGGTGGTCGCCTGGGGATACAACGGGTCCGGCCAGACCGATGTTCCCGTCGAGGCGCGCTCAGGCGTGGTGGCCATCGCTGCGGGCGGATACCATAATCTGGCCCTCCGTTCGAATGGCTCGGTGGTGGCGTGGGGCGCAAACGACTCCGGTCAAACCAAGGTGCCGGCGGCTGCCCAGTCCGGGGTGATCGCAATCGCTGCGGGCGATAGCCACAGTCTCGCTCTGCGTTCCGACGGGTCGGTGGTGGCTTGGGGCCTGGGAAGTTCGGGCCAGACCCAGATTCCTCCTGCCGCCCGCTCTGGCGTGGTCTCAATCGCATCCACTCTGGATGACAGCGATGCCATCAAGCGGGATGGAACGGTGGTG
>JANXMD010000620.1 GCA_025354845.1 Verrucomicrobiota bacterium
CGTGCCGGTGGTGGCAAGCGATGTGGGTGGAATGGCCAGTCACCTTCGGGATCGTGCCTGGATGGTTCCGCGGCGGAACCCCGAGGCGATGTCGCGGGCGTTTTTCTCCATTCATCAGTCGCCGGTGGAATCCGCGGCCAAGGCGCTCCGTCAACGCGACTGGATCGAGTCCACCTACAGTCGCGACATCGCGTTCAAAAACTGGCGCGACCTCTTCGCCGAGGTGGCCGCCGAGCGGAGCAGGCCAGGGAAGCGGTGACTTCGAGGCGTTCGGCGACGACGCTCAGCGACGGTAGAGGAACCGTTTGGTGGAGGTGGACGCCGGCCGGTTGGAAAATCGGGATTTAGCGCTCTCGGGTTTTGGCATTTCAAGGCGCTGCGGGCCGGCTTCGGATGCCGGCGTGAACAGCAGTCGCTGGCGGGGCGGCTGGATGAACGACACGAACATGTCGCTGAAGCGCGCCTGACCCGGGGCGGCTGCCTCGAGCTTCCGATACTCCTGCGTCAGCTTCTCAAGGGCGCCGAGAAAGAACCAAAACAGGGGGCCGGATGGAATCGCCAGAAAGGGCGAACCGGTGAACACGATGGAGAGTGCGATGAGAAACATCGCACCGGCCGGGACACCAATGACTGAAAGCGGCGTATCGCGCAACTTGGACATGTTGCGGATGGCGTCGGAAGCGCCCGACAGCATGAGGTAGGCGTAGACGATCAACCCCAGGAGCCCCATGTCCACGACCAGGCGGCCCACCTCGCCATCAATGCCGCGGAAGTCGAACCACGCAAACATGCGCACCAGCACGAACGGAATTCCGTTGCCGCTCCGGCCCACGCCACCTCCCAAGGGGTAGTCCATGATGGAGCTCATCGAGGGGGACAGAACGATGAAGATACGGCCCCAGATCACGGAGGGATCCAACAGCGTTAGGAACCGGTCCATGGAGTCGCCGCCGGTCTTTTCCTGACCGAAGGTGAATGCCGCGATGATCATCGCGGGGACGACCAGGTAGGTCATGATGTTTCGCCGGTACCACGAGGTGTAGATAAGGCCGGAAGCCATCATCATCAGCGAGGTCCGTGAGCCGCTCAGGATGATGCCGTATGCCATCGGGAGTGCGAGCGCGAGCAGGACGATGCGTTCCTTCCACGAATTGCCGGCGACCGAGAAGCGGGCGACGGCAAACATGATGGTGTAGGCCATCACTCCGCCAAACGCCGCCGCGCTCACGAAGGTGGAGAACACGCGCAGCCGCGCTTCACCCTTGGCATTGCCGTAAAAGGTATTGAAGAAACGCTGCGCGAACTCGGGATCCGTCTCCATACGGTGACGGATATCCTCCGGCGTCTGGAAGAGCCCGTAGACTGCCGTGATGGCCCCGAGGATGATCAGCAGCCAGAAGTAGCCTTCGATCTGCCGGATGGAATTGGTGATGTGGAATCCGAGCAGAAAAATGATCGGGGCAAAGATCCACGCACGGAGCGCTGAGAGACCCACCAACATGGGCACCCCGAAGGGCAGGACGAGGTAGATCACGCTGATGGCGACGAACGAACCGAGGGCCCGGCCGAGGCGGCAGTCTGGAAACCAGGTCTGCATCCGGGGGAGCCGGGAGATGGTGACCACCAGCGAGAGGATCAGCGGAATGTCGAAGGCGAAGGTGATGATCCAGTGACGAATCTCGTTCTTCAGCCACCCGTGGAAGAATCCGATGACAATCGCGACGACCAGCAGGAAGTGGCCGAGCCGATTGTTGGAATAGAGCGCCAGGAATCCGCGAATCCGCCCGCCCGACTTCCCCGAAGGGTTCGGCTTGGCTGGAGACATCGAGTTCGTTTCGCTCCGCTTCAAGGTGTCAATGGTTCGTTCAGGAGGTTTTGGTAAACGGTCGCGGTTCGTTCGGCGTGGATTCGCGAGTCGAACAGGGACATGGCGCGCTGGCGTGCCGCCTGGCCGAGGGTGGCGAGTCCAGGGCCCGCGAGCAATGCCGCGTTGATCGCCTGGGCCAGTGCGGGCACGTCGCCCACCGGGACGAGCCATCCCGTACGCCCCGCTTCGATGATTGCGGCGGGGCCGACCGCCGCAAAGGCGATCACCGGAATCCCCAACGCCTGCGCTTCCGCCACGGTCAGCCCGAAGTCCTCATCGTGGGCGGGGTGGATGACCAACTCACTCGAGGCGAGAAAGGCGGCGAACTCATCGTCAGAAACGTAACCGGTAAAGGTCACCCGGTCGGTCAATCCCAAAGCCGAGGCCTGGGCTTCCAATTCGCGCCGGAGACCCGATTCCTGATGGAACAGGCTTCCGCCAAGGATCACTCCGTGGACCCCTGACTCGGGGGGGATTCGTGCGAGGGCTTCCAGAAACTCCGGATGCCCCTTGTACCGCTGAAGACGGGCGCCGACGGTCAGCCAGCGGCGTCCGCCGGGAATGCGGTGACGCCGCTCCAGTTCGGCGCGCGGAATGCTTGCGGCAAGTGCCTCCAGATGGCGCGTGTTGACGCCCGGCCAGATCATGGTGGTCGGGAATCCCATCCCGCGAAATGCCGCGTCGGTGCGCGGACAGTTGGTGAGCACGTGCCCCGTGGGGATCTTGACGATCGCCCGCGTGGACCAGGAGGGACGTTCGACCGTGTGAGTCGTCCAGGCCTCGGGTACTCTGGACAAGCGGGCCGCCAGGCCCCCGTAAACGTGGGCTCTGAATCCATTGCTGTGGAGGAGGCGCAGGCCCTCCGCTCGGACCAGACGCCGGATTTCCAGAATCGCGGACATCACGCGATGCACCTGCCGCATGCGGTGTTCTTCCAGCACGTGAACCCGTACGCCGATTTCCTTGAGAAGCGCTTCCAGCGGTCCGGGGCGGAGTTGGATGACGTGCGGCGTGAATTGCTTTCGATCGAGCTCACGCAGACATTCAATCATCAGCGACTCGGCCCCGCCGCGTTCTCCGACGCACGAAATCCAGGCAATCGGAACCGGTTGGATGGATGGACTCTGGGAATCGTTCACGGGCGCGGGATCTCGCGACGGCAGATTAGCCACCGGATCGACAACGTCCAACCGGATCCCGAGGGGATTCATCGATGCCACTGCCATTCCCCCCAGGGGTCTTGTCGATTGACACCATTGCATCCCACTTAAAGAGTCGCGCTGCGACCCGCAATGATACCCGTGCCCCGTCCGTTTGAGGCGCCACTGCGCGTCGCGCATCCCGTGCTCAAACCCGAATACCTCTTCCAACCCGCGCAGATCTTTCGGCGTCTTGCCCGGCGTGGAGCCCTGCCTCTCGAGGTCCGGGTGCCAACCCCGTGGGGGCTTCCGATGCGGGTGAATCCCTCGGAGACCGTGGGGCACGCGCTGTGGCATCTCGGGGTCTATGATCTTATCGCGAGCGAAGTGGCATGGCGCCTTCTTCAACCCGGTGAGACCGCGGTAGACGTTGGCGCCAATGTGGGTGTGATGAGTGGACTTCTGGCTCGGCGATCCGGTGCAGGGGGGCGCGTCACTGGATTTGAGCCGCATCCGAAGGTGTTTGCCGCCCTGCAGTCGAATGTGGACGGCTGGAAGGGCACCGGACTTCCATTGGCTGAAATTTGCATCGAGCGCCTGGCCCTCAGTGCCTCGGCCGGGGAGGCCACGCTTTCGGAGCCAGAGTCCTTTTCCAACAACCAGGGCCTGGCCAGCCTGGAATCACCGAACGACTCAGGAGCGCGGGTAAACCAGTTTCAGGTGCGCACCGCCACCCTCGATTCTCTGTTCCCGGGGACGATTCATCTGCTCAAGGTGGACGTGGAGGGCCACGAGGCTCAGGTGTTCGCCGGCGCACAAGCCTCGCTCCGGGCCGGCCGGATCCGCGACATTCTGTTTGAAGATCACCTTCAGTATCCGTCTGCCTCGGCCAACTTGTTGAAGGCGGCGGGATACACGCTCTTCTTCCTGAATCGAACCCTCTGGGGACCAGTGCTCGCACCACCGGAAGCCGGTGGGACTTTGCCGCCTTGGCTGCCGCCGAACTGGCTGGCCACGCGGGATCCTGAACGGGCAATTGCTGCCTGCAGTCCCCGAGGTTGGCGGGTTCTTTCGGCGCGCGCTTAACGGTTGCCCACGGGTTCCTGGAGCTGCTGCTCGAGGATTTCGGTGACCGCCTTGAACTTCGCCGCGTTTTCCGGCTTGAGTGCCATCAGAAAACGGTGCGCCTCCAAGCAGCAACTGGCCATCTCGTCCTTCGAGTGGCCGCCCACGCTCACGGA
This sequence comes from Verrucomicrobiota bacterium, assembly GCA_025354845.1. Taxonomy (GTDB): domain Bacteria; phylum Verrucomicrobiota; class Verrucomicrobiia; order Limisphaerales; family UBA9464; genus CAIVQB01. The sequence continues at coordinate 4,248 of JANXMD010000620.1, forward strand.
TTCCGTGCCCTCCCCCTCCGATACCTTCGCCGCATCCAGGGGAAGCGAATCGAGCACCGTCACCAACGGGAGGACTCCAAGATTGTCCAGGAGGTCCAAAACGCGGGAATTGGCGCCGTGGATCGAAAACTTCAAGGGGTCGACGGCCAGGGCTGCCAGCACTCCGGAGAACGTGCTGTCCATCAGGAGGCAGCGGCTGAGATCCAGTCCGTAGCAGGTGATGCCCCGGTCGCGGAGGCGCGTGATCAATAGCTTGAAATCACGGGATCCTTCCGCGGCGGCGCGCCCGGAAATCCGCACGAAGGCGGTTGGCGCGTTCACCCAAACCTCGATCTGACATCCCGGCAGCGGCATGGATAAAAACTCAGGCTCGGCGGTTCCGACGTCAAGTGATCACCCGACCTGTGAGCCTGTCTGGAAATTGGGAAGGGTCCTGCGGCGAGGAAAAGGCTTATGGCGCCACCGACAGGCGTTCGTCCTCGGCTTGGCGCTGCATCAGCACGCCCTGCTCCTTGTAGGCCCGCAGCACAAAGTGGGTCGCGGTGGAGAGCACGCCTTGGAGGGTGGCGAGTTTCTCCGAGACGAAGGAGGCTACCTCGCGGAGGTTGGCGCCCTCGACCTCGACCAGCAGGTCGAAACCGCCCGACATCAGGTGGCAGGAGCGCACTTCGGAATACTTCGCGATGCGCTCGGCCAACTTGTCGAAACCGCCACCGCGCTCAGGAGTGATACGCACTTCGATCACCGCCCGGACGACATCGCGTTGGATGGCGTCCTCATTGAGGATGGCGCGGTAGCCAAGAATTTCTCGTGTCGACTCCAGAATTTGCAGGCGCGTGCGGACGTCGGACTCGGTTGTACCGAGCATGGCCGCCATCTCCGCCGGGGAGTGGGAGGCCTGGGTCGAAAGAAGCTTGAGCAGCGGATCCATGAGGTGGGATTGAAGGCGGGCCGGCCAGTCGGCGGAAGGGAATTCTGCGGGCCTGAATCAGGCGTGATGCCCCGCAGGCGCCGGATCGGGCGGTGGCAAAAGCGGCATGCGCTCGTCGTGATCCAGGAAGTCGCGACAAACCCGGAAGAATTCATCGCGGGTCTGCGAACGCCGAATCCGGTGCAGGAATCCCCCAGGACCCGTCGACGCCACGCCGTGCGGCGGAATACCCGCGCCCACGAAGTTCATGTACTTTTTCATCTTCTCCACTTGAAGCCTCTCGCACGAATCGGTCGGCGCCGTGACTTCGTACAGGGCCTCGACGTAGCGCAGGACGTCCCGCCCCGACGGCAATTGAACCGCCCGCCCGTCGAGGTGATCGCGAATCTGGGAGAAGATCCACGGATTCCGCACGCAACCGCGGCCGATCATGAGTCCGCGTGCCGTGGTACGTCGCAGGATTTCGGCCGCACGTTCCGCGGAGTGAACGTTCCCGTTCGCCAGCACCGGCATTCGCAGACGTCGCGCGGCGCGTTCGATGAACCCGTAGTGCACCTCAGTTCGGTACATCTCCGCCACGGTGCGGCCATGCACGGTCACCAAATCCGGCCGATTCCGATCGAGAATCTCCAGCAACTGGTCGAAGCCGTCGGTGGAATCGAAGCCGATCCGCGTCTTGACGGTGAAGGCGATTCCCGGTCGGTCGATGGCAGTGCGCAGCGCCTGCAGGATGGCATCCACCCGGTGTAGTTCACGCAGCAATCCGCCCCCGGCACATTTTCGATACACCACCGGTGCCGGGCAACCGAGATTCAGATCCACGGCCGCGATGGGGTGGTGCTGCAGTTCCTTGGCAGCCCGCACGAGCGCCGGAATGTCGTTTCCGATCAACTGCGCCACGGCCGGGCGTCCCGTGGGATTCTGGTGCAGGCACTCCAGGATGGGGCGTTCCAGCGTGCTGGTGGCATGCACTCGGAAGTACTCGGTCCAGTAGATGTCCGGTCCCCCGTAGCCGGCCATCAGCCGCCAGAAGGGAAGATCCGTGACGTCCTGCATCGGGGCCAGCGCAAGCACCGGCGTGCCGCGGGTGAAGAGCTGTCCCAACGCACCCAGTGACGTTGCCGGTGCGATTTCTGAAATCGGGACGGCCATCAGAAGGGCATGTCGTCCGGATCCGCATCCCCGTCCACCGTGGGATCGGGATCGATTTCCGGAGGGGCTATCGGCGCCGTGTGGGATCCGAAGAAGGTCGAGGACGCCGGCCGCAGATTCCACTCGTCCACCAGATCTGCGGAGAACTCGGAAAGAAAACGCGAGGGGCGTTGCAGCGCGTTGCCTGCACCCTGGGCAAAGCGCAGGAGCGGATGGCTCAGGTACAGCTCGTCCTTGGCCCGCGTGAGGGCCACGTAAAACAGGCGCCGCTCCTCCTCCTCGCCCTCCAGCGTGTCCGAGGCGCGCTGGCTGGGAAACAGCCCGTCACACAGCATGATCACGAACACCACGCCGAATTCGAGCCCCTTGGCCTGATGCACCGTAGACAGGCGCAGGCGTTCCTCTTCCTCCTCGTGGTTTGTTTCGCTGGCGGCTTCCATCTCGGACTGCAGTGCGAGCTGCGCGAGAAAGTCGGCGGTGCCCTGGAATTGACCGGCATAGGCCGCGAGTTGTTCGAGGTCGTCCAGACGGTTGGACGGATTGTCGAACGTCGCCTCGACGTAGTCTTCGTAGTCCGCCTCCACCACGAGACGGATCATCCTGCCGGGTTCACGCCTGACCAGTGGCGTCTCGCATTGGGCGATGGTGGCGATGAACTGCGCCCAGGGGGTGGCGGATTTCTTGGGAACGGTCTTGAGGATCGCCGCGAGCGACGGGGCCACATGCTGCGGGACATCGACAGGAGGCGTCTCGAGGGCGCCGTCGAGATCGGAAGCCGGCGCGGTGACGCGGATGGGGGCGGTGATCGGAGTTTCGCTTCCCGCGCGATGGGCGGCGTAGGCGGTCCACAGCTTGTCGGCTCCCTTCGCTCCCACTCCCGGGAGCATCCGCACCAACCGGCGAAAGGCCAGTTCATCGGCCCCGTTGGACACCAGCTTGAGATAGGCGGCCACGTCCTTGATGTGCGCCTGTTCAAAGAAGCGGAGACCGCTGGTGATGGAGAACGGGATGTGACGGCGTGTGAGCTCCAGTTGGAGTTCCAAGGCGTGGAAGTGCGAGCGGTAGAGGACGCAGATGTCGCTGAGGCTCCGTCCATCCTCGCGCAGTTCGAGGGCCCGCTGAGCGATGAACGAGGCCTGCTCCGAGGCGTCGCCGCACAGGATCTTCACTGGCTTGGGTCCCGATGGACGTGCCGCCTGGAGCTCCTTGGGATATTGCTTTGTATTGGGCCGAATCGCTGCATTGGCGAGGGCCAGGATCTCGGGCGTGCTGCGGTAATTCGTCTCGATCTTGTACACCCGCGCACCGGAATGCCGCTGGGCGAAGTTGAGGATGTTGGCGAAGTGCGCCCCACGCCACGAGTAGATGCTCTGCGCATCATCGCCCACCGCCATCAGGTTGTGCGGCGGGGCGGTGAGCAGATCCAGCAGCTCGCCCTGAAGCGAATTGGTGTCCTGGTATTCGTCCACCAGAAGATGCTGGAACCTGCGCTGGTACATCTCGCGCAGATCTCCGTGCTCGCGCATCAGACGCAGCCACTGCACCAGCAGGTCGTCGAAATCCATCACTCCGTTCGCCAACTTCCGCGCGGTGTAGCGCCGCTGGATGTCGAGCAGCGTCTCCATCAACGGTTCCAGACTGGAATGCTGCGACGCCACCAGCGCGGCGAGTTCCTGGCGCGTGTTTGAAGCCATCGAGAACAGGTCACCAAGCACCTCGGGCTTGGGAAATCGCGTGGCCTTGACGTCCACGCCCGCCTCCGTGATGCAGTGCCCGAGCAGATCCCGCGAATCGTCCCGATCCACGATGCTAAAGTCGGCGCGGTGACCGAGACGGTCGGCGTGGCGGCGCAGGATGCGGTTCCCGATGCTGTGAAACGTCCCGCCCCAGAGTCCCGGTGCGCCCCCGTCCAGCAGATCCCCGACCCGCTGCATCATCTCGCGGGCAGAGCGATTCGTAAAGGTGAGCAGGAGGATCCGGTCGGCCGGCACGCCGTGCTCAAGCAACCACGCGACGCGGTAGGTGAGGGTGCGTGTCTTTCCCGCACCGGCGCCCGCGAGGACCAGGCAGGGGCCAGAGCCGGCGGTCACCGCCGCCAGTTGCTGCGGGTTGAGTTCGCGGTCGTACGCGATGCGCAACGCCACGGGGGCGGCGCTGGGACGAAGCTGGTACTCACGCGACACGATCGCCAAGAAAACCGCACCGCCCGCGAAATCCGAACAAAAAACCGCGTAACTTCAACCCGGACGGAGGGTGGAACCCTGGGACTTCAGGCGTCGAAGGTTGGCCTCAATGGACTCGAAATACGGATTCACCCGCTGGCCGTTTTGCTCCTCCTCCAAATGCCGATGGAGTCCAAGGAACTCGCCCGCCAGCTTCGGGAGGACGTACTCTTGCCAAAAACCGGGCGTTTTCGAAATCAGGTCCGCCGCCGAGTCAAAAGTAACGCCGGAGCGGTTTCCCCCCGAGAACTCCAACGCTTCCTGAAACTCGGCGAAGAGCACCGGCAGCTTGTCCGGATAGTCAGAAGCCGCCATCTGACCGACCAGATCCGCGGTCCCCAGCGCAAAACCGCAGACCCTTTCGGCGTCGTCGGCAAAGGGAATTCGAGAGGTTTCGGCCCCCAACCCCGTGCAGCGAATCATGTTCTGTACGGCGGCAATGTCCGTAGAGGAATAGCCGCGACGCTCCAGTTGGACGCCAGCGAAGTCGCAGGAGCGCTGCACGTGGGTGAACGTGTACTTGGCGCCCGTTCCCGACAGATCCTCCCGGCGTTTGAGATAGCCGGAGTCGTGAATCAGGATCGCCAGTATAGCCCGCTCGAACTCCGCGGCCGTGATCTGTGGCGCCTCGCCCGTCGATCCGCGGCGGTACAGCAGGGCTGCCAACACCATCGTGCCCTGCATCGTGTGTTCGAAATCGTGGTACAGCGCATCGATGGGGAGGAACTCGGGATCCTGTCCCAGGAAAATGGACTCCACCCAGGCAAATTGAGCCGGGATGATCCCCGAATCCCGGCCCGGAAAGAGGTGCTGATGAGCGGCAACCACCCGGTGTTGCACCGCGCGCGCATCGTGTGTGTTCACCGAGAGAAGCACAGAAATCAGGGTAGGCAAAAAAGGGTGAGCCTGCACGCCCTTTTCCAAGAGAGACAGGGATTACCCAGCTTTGGTAACCGCCCCAGTCAGGGAGTGGTTGGGGGACGTTCTGTGGCTTCCAAGCGGTTCAATAGCTGGTTGGCCACCGGCTGATCCGGTCGGGCGTCGCGGAGGGATTCGAGAAGCCGGCGGGTTCCGGACGGGTCCGTTTTGCTGCGGAGCATGGCTCGGGTCAGCAGTTGGGAGTATCCGAGCGTGAAGTCTGGGCTTAGCCGCGCACTGCGGAGAAACGCGGCTTCGGCGGCAATCTTGTCCCCGCGGTCGTCCTCGGCCAGTCCCCGGAGGTACTCGTCGCGGGCCGAACGAGATGCCGCGAGGCGTCGTCCCCAGCTCCCACCGGGTGCATCCAGAGGGAATTCGCTGCCCTCGCCGGCGAAACGATCGATCAGTTCCAGCAACAGCGCTCCAGGACGCGCGCTGCCGGACGCGACGAGCTTTGGGGCCTGGAACAACACCGACGGAAAATCCTCGGTCGAGCTCAGGCCTCCCGCGGCGAAGGCGGTCAGCGTTTTGGGACCTGCCAGCCAGCAGGCCCATACGGACTCTGCGGAAGCGAGGCCTGCTGCTTGCAGACGGCGTCGCAGGGCGTCGCCCGAACTCACGCGGGTCGCGAAATCCGCTTCCCGAACCGTCCAGACTCCGTTCTTCGCAGCCAGTCCGAGAACCGGGGTGTCCAGAGTGGGTCGCAGCAGGAATCCTTGGGCCTCGGGGAACGCCGTCAAAAAGGCGCCGACGATGCTGCGCAGCACTCGGGCGTCGAGTTGGTACAGCGGAAGCCACTGGACGGCGATGCCTCCCGGGGCGAGGTGATCGCGCATCGAGACAAACTGCTCGCGGGTGTAAAGCGCCCCCGCGCCGTCGCGGGATGGATGGAACAAATCTCCGACAATCAGATCGAAACGTTCGTGGCTCTGGCGCAAATACCGCCGGGCATCGGCGGCAATCACTAGCGATCCGTGGACCCCCTCGTTGTGCGGGCGGAACCAGTCTTTAAGCGCGAGAACCTCGGGTAGCAGTTCCACACCCACTGCGGTTAGGGAGGGGTCACTGGCGGTGGCCCCGAAGGAGATGCCGGTGCCCACCCCAAGTAGCAATGCCCGTCGCGGGGCAGGATGCCACGTCATGGGCAGCAGGAGTTGGCGTGCGGCCGCGTTGGTCGAGGCGGTTCCCCCCATGGTGAAGCGACCTTGCACCGACAGCGTTCGGTGACCGTCCGAAGACTGGGAGACACCGACCGATTCCGAGGCCCCGTGGACCCACGCGACCCAGTGGCTTCCTGGGGGTGGCGGTGGCGTTCCCAGGTCGGCCGGAAGGCCGATGCCGAGCGCAACAAACACCGTCCCAAAGACGAGTGAACGATTTCTCCCAGACCCGCCGAGATGCCAGATCATCGTCAGCGCGTAGCCTGCCGCCACCGTCCAGAGCGTGTTGCGGAGTCCGAGCGCCGGCAGCAACAGAGTCCCAATCACGGGGCCCGCGAGCGCCGCCCCGGCGGTGTTCCAGGCGAGGGCGGTGCCCGGGCAGATGCCGGCACGACGTGCCTCCGTCACCAACCGGACCAGGCAACTTCCCATGCAAAGACAGGGTGCACCGAGTACGGTCAGCGCGATCAGGGATTCCGAGAGCAACAGGAAGCGAAATCCGCCCGGCAGGTGCTGGTGAAGAAACTCGTTCCAGTCGCCCACGTGGAGGAGGGCGTGACCGGCCGCAAGCGTGGTCAGGGCGAGCCAGCCGAGCGGAGCCGCGGCGGAGTTGGTCGCGCGCGCAGACTCCAGCGCGGAGCCGATGGCGGTGGCGATCAGGAAGACTCCGAGGATTGCCGCATGAGTATACACCGTGCCTTCCAAAATCGGCGCAAGTGCCCGGTTCGCCACCAGTTCGAGCCCGATGCCGAGCAGTCCGGTCACACCCAGTTGCCCCAGCACTCTCCAGGGTCTTCTCGTCCCGGTTGTGGTGACCTGGAGGGAAGGGGATGTCGACGGGGTGGAATGCCGGAGCAGGGCGGCGGCGGCGACATGGCAGGCTGCGCAGGCGCCGACGGTGGCACGCAATCCCAGGTGGGGTTGTAGCCAAAGGACGGCACCCCAGGTGCCCGCAACCGCCCCAGCGGTATTGGCGGCGTACAGAAGTGCAAGCCCACGGCCGGAACCGCTCCGACCAGGCGCATCCTCCGGAAGCAATCGGAGCAAGGCGGGCACGGTGGCGCCCATGGCCGCGGTCGCCGGCAACAACAGCAGCCAGGTCGAGGGGAGTGTGACGAGGGCCTGCAGGGTCCCAGTGGCATCGGCTGGGAGGAGGTGGACCACGCCGGCTGCGGCCGGACCGAGGAACATCGCGGTCACGAGCGCCCAGCCGCCGATCAGCAATTCCAGGCCGGCAGGCCAGTGCGATTGGAAGCGCACGCGGGTCAGCAGCCGTTCCCAGGCCCATCCACCGAGCGCGAGACCTCCGAAAAAAGCGGTCAACACGGAGAGCAGTGCGGGGAGTTCGTGGCCGAGGACCAAAGAGAGTTGACGCGTCCAGGTGAGCTGGAGCCCCAATCCGCCCGCGCCGGAGAGCAGCATGGCCCCCAGTAGTCTCGGGTGGAGGCCGCCTGATTTCATTCCCGCAGACCGTTGAGCGTCCGCCGCACCGCACCCGAATCAATGGAGGCCGCCGCCCGCTCCCAACCCTCCGTGATGGATCGCGCGATCCCGGAAACGAAGAGAGCGGCGCCGGCGTTGAGCAATACCGCATCCCGGCGTGGTCCCCGATCCTGTCCGTCGAGGATGCGCTCGATGATCCCCGCGTTCTCTGTCGCGTTGCCGCCCGTCAAATCGTCGAGGGTCGCCGACTGAAGCGGGTAGCCGTCCAAGGAACATTCGGCGCAGGTCAAGGCACCGCCGTGATGGAACTCGGCGACCCGGTTGGCTCCCAGCGTGGAAAATTCATCCAGGGTGCCGTGACCCGGAACCGATCCGTTTACTACCATGGCTCGAACCACCCCGAGCGCGCGCAAGGTCCGAGCCATCGGCTCTACCAATTCCGGACGCGACGCACCCACCAATTGATATTCCGGTCGGGCGGGATTCAGAAGGGGGCCAAGGTGATTGAAAATCGTCCGCTGATTGCGTTCGGCGCAGAGTCGCCGGGCCGGTCCGATGGCCTTGAACGCAGGATGATATCGCTGCGCAAACAGGAAGGCGAAGCCGTGTTCCCGGAGCGCGGCGGCCGCGGCTTCCGGCGATTGCTCCACCGGAATTCCAAGCGCGGCGAGCACATCGGCGCTTCCTGACTTGGAGGTGATGGCGCGGTTGCCGTGCTTGGCCACCGTCGCTCCGGACGCGGCACAGACCAAGCCGACCGTTGTCGAGATGTTGAACGTGTTCAACCGGTCCCCGCCGGTGCCGCAGACGTCGAGCAATCCACGCGATCGCGTATCCGCGTCGATCGGTAGGGGGATCGAACGATCGCGGAGCGCCTGGGCAAATCCGGCGAGTTCTTCAGGACTTTCGCCCTTTTGTGCGAGTGCCGTGAGGAACTCGGCCTTTGGCTCCACGAGGGCCGCTTCATCGGCGAGATGCGTGACCGCGTCGATGATTTCCAACCCGGTCAGGTCCCGTCCCTCGCGAAGCCGTTGCGTCAATGCCAGGATCACGCGTGCAGTGTGACCGACCCCGGGCGCGGGGGAAATGGAGAATGAAACCGGGACACCGTCTTTTCACTCCAGCGTGGTTCCTGGGCGCCGGCGCTGATAGGCTGATTCCGTCAACTGGATGAAGGCGGAGATTCTCCCCACCCACACCCCCGCGTTGTTTGCCGCGGCGGTGGCGCGCGCGGCTGAACTGATGTCACACGGGGAGATCGCAGCGCTGCCGACCGAGACCGTGTACGGCCTGGCGGGCAATGCTCTGGATCCCGCCGCGGTGGGCCGCATCTACGCCGCAAAAGGGCGCCCCGCCTCCAACCCCGTGATCCTCCACGTGGGATCGTTGGATCTCGCCATTCGCAGTGCGGGTGGTTGGCCGCTGCTCGCGGAACGTCTGGCCGCAGCCTTCTGGCCCGGGCCTCTGACCCTGGTCGTGCCAAGGGGGCCTGGGATTCCCGATTGTGTGACCGCTGGGGGCCCCACCGTGGGCATCCGCTGGCCGATTCACCCCTTCGTTCCTGCGGTGGTGCGGGCCTGCGGGCTGCCACTGGCCGCGCCGAGCGCCAACCTCTCCAATCGGCTTTCGCCCACCTCGGCGGATCATGTGTTCCGTCAACTCGGGGACCGCATCTCCCTCATCGTGGATGGGGGGGATTGCAATGTCGGCATTGAGAGCACGGTGGTGGACGTCACGGGTAGTGAACCGGTGATCCTGCGACCGGGTATGATTCACTCCGAAGCCATTCGCGCCGCCGCCGCAGGGGACACCGTCGTCGCGTCTTCCGCTTGCGTGGAGACCGGACCCGCTCGGAGTCCGGGGCAGTTGCCGATTCACTATGCGCCCAGAGCGCGGCTCCAGTGCCTCACGTGGCGCGATGAGACCGATCTGGCGCAACAGGCTGCCGCCCTGGGAGTGAATCCCTCGCGCACCTGGCTGGTGGCGTACAACCGCATCCCGATGAGTGGTCGCTGGGCCTGGGTCAGTGTGATTCCGGACGATCCCGAGGCCTATGCCCGGGGATTGTACGGGGAATTGCACCGGGCTGACGACGCGGGCGCGGAATGGATTCTGGTGGAGGCCCTGCCGTCGACCCCGGAATGGGCGGGTATTGTGGACCGGTTGAATCGCGCTTCACGCTGACGGACATTTCCACCGCAGAGACGCAGGGACGCGGAGAGTCTGAAATCATTGAGAAACGGGAAGGCGACGCTCTGGGACGATGTGGAGAACGTCCGTCCCTCTCGTTCCAAAGGCTCGCGGTTCGTGAGAATCGGTGAAATCCGTGTCTCACCCGGTCAGCGCCGCGAGCAGAGATCGCAGCTCGTCGGCGACCTGTGCGGGATCCACCAGGGTCTGGGCGATTTCTTCGCGGAGTAGCGTGCGATACCGCTGACGCAACCGATGCACCGCCACACGCACCGCGCCTTCACTCCATCCCAGTGCCTCGGCGGCCTCGGAGTACGGGATCGCCGACTCGTTGAAGGTCAGAAACCCTTTGGTGTGTTTAAACAACTCGGATTTGCCGTCCGCGGTGCACTCGTCGCGCAATCGGTGAACCACCCTCTCAAAAAGAGCCAACGCCCAGTGTCGATCGAATTCGCGCTCGGGATTGGCGCTCGGATCCGCGGGTTCGAGCTGGAATCGCGTCTCTGCATCCTGCCAGTTGAGCGAGAATACCGTTCGATCACCGCCGCGCCTTTGGCGACTCGCCCGGTCCCGCTGGTTGGCCATGAAGTGCTTCATAGAGGCCAACAGGAAGGCGCGAAACCGGCCGCGATCGGCACTGAGGTGCTCGAGATCGTTCTGTTCCACGAAACGCTCAAAATACCCCTGCACAAGATCCTCCGCATCCTCTCGCGACGCCACCCGACGCCGGACATAGCAATAGAGCGGATACCAATAGGTCTCACACAACTCCGCCAGGGCCCGCGCCGACTGCGGCGAGGAGCGCTGTCCCGCCTGCACGACGACGGTCCACCGGGTGGTGGCGAAGTAGTCGCCGCGCGGTGCGCCGGGACTGGAATCTGCTGAGGTCATCGGGAGAGGCGCTTGATCTGCAGGACGGTGCCTTCGGGGCTGATCTTCACGATTCGCATCAGGCCCGTTCCGCCGTCGCGGGTCTGGAACGCGTAGTCGGCGGGAAAGGTTGTCGGTTTGATTTCCGACGCCAGAATGCCCGCGGTCTGCAGCCTGAGTTGGAGCTCCCGTGCGGAGCTCAGCTCCCAGTCCCCGGGCTGGATCGGCACTGTTTTCAACCCGATGGCATCGAGATGATCGTGTGAATGCATCAAGTCGTAGCCGTGGGTTTGCATGTACTCGATGGTCGCGCCAATCGTGGCGGCGGGGTTTCCGCTCTGGTCTCCCAAAGTGGAAGGCAGGTCTCCGAAGTTTGCGTTATCCAGATCGAGGAGTGCTGGGAATTGAACTTCAACCACGGTGGGACCCTGCATGGGTGTGGGTTCGGGTGGAGCGACGGTGCGGGTTCCCTGAATTACGTTTTGGAACTCGACCCAGTAGTGCCTGCGGACCGCCATTTGAAAGCCGCGAATCTCGCGGAGCGGCGCGTCGAATTCCGAAAACAAGGTGGTCGTGGTGCCGGCGGCTGGGGATTGTCCATCGCCGTGAATTGGGTGGAGAATTGACCCGCTCGTTCCAAGGGTGCGAATCGAGGAATCCA
>JANXMD010000480.1 GCA_025354845.1 Verrucomicrobiota bacterium
AAAAATACGCCGCCGAACGCTACGGCCAGCTCTTCCACCGCCTGTACGGGGTGCCGGCGGTGAGCCTTCGCTACTTCAACGTCTTTGGTCCGCGACAGGCATTCGACTCTGCGTACTCCGGCGTGATCGCCCGCTTTTGCACCGCGTTTCTGAAGAACGAACCCTCGGTCCTTTTCGGCGACGGACTCCAGTCACGCGACTTCACCCACATCGGCAACGTGGTTGAAGGAAACCTGCTCGCGCTGGAGGCGCCCGAATCCCGCGTAGCGGGCCGGGTGTTCAACATCGCGTGCGGACGAAGCATCACCTTGCTGCAGCTCGTGGCGGATCTGTCGCGCCTTACCGGACGGACGTTGGCCCCGCGATTCGAGCCGGCGCGGGCCGGCGACATCCAGCATTCCCTAGCCGACATCAGTGCCGCCCGCGAACAGTTGGGCTACTCTCCGAAGACCGATTGGGAAACCGGTCTGCAGCAAACCTTGGCGTGGTATCGTACTCGACAACTTTTATGAAACCACTTCGTCCCGAGCAGATGAAGGGGCTGCGGTCACAGCTTCCGGAATGGAGCCGCCGCGGCGCGGTGATTCGTCGCACCTTTGAATTCACCGATTTCGTCGCGGCGCTGCGCTTCGTAAATGCAATCGGCCGGGCCGCGGAAGCCGCACAGCACCATCCGGACATCGACATCCGCTGGAACCGCGTGCGCCTGGCCCTGACCACGCACGACGCCGGCGGACTGACGCAAAAAGATCTGGATCTGGCGGTGGTCTGCGATCGTCTGGCAGCCCGTGTGGAACGTAGCAGCCGTACATGACGGGAACCGCCCAGCGAGGGATTGCCGCGCGGGAGTTTCAAGGCGTCTTTCACACCCTGCCCGACCGCATCGTCCGCGCTCCGGGGCGCCTCGAACTGTTGGGGAATCACACCGACTACAACCAGGGCTTGGTTCTCGCGGCAACACTGGATCGCTTCCTGACGGTTGCCGTCGCCAAGCGGAAGGACCGGCAACTCCGGCTGCATTCCGAGTCGTTTCCCGAGGCCGACGTGGTTCTGCGTTCCTCGCGCGATCGCACCCTGCCCCGGGGACATTGGGCCGGCTACGTCCTCGCCCTGCTGCGGATCCTGGAGCACAATGAACTGAGTGCCGGGGGTTGGAATCTCTCGATCACCACCTCGCTCCCCCCCGGTGGCGGCTTGAGCAGCTCGGCCGCGTTGCTGGTGGCCGCGGCGATTGCCATCGGACACCTTCCGCACCGGACCCAGGCTCAACGCCTCCGGATCGCGCAGCTCTGTCAGGCCGCCGAGCATCAGGTCGGCGTGCCGTGCGGATTGCTGGACTACCTCGCCATTCTGCACGGCAAGCCGGGGCATGCGGTTCGACTCGATCTCCGGTCGTGCACGGTGCGAACCCTCCGATGGCCTGGGAGACTGGCCCTGGTGGTGATCGACTCCGGCGTGCGACACCAGCTGGCCGAGGGCGGTTATCGACGGATCGAGAAGGCGTGCCGAGGAGCCGCGCGAGCCCTCGGAGTGGATTCGCTGCGCGAGGCGACGACTGCCGACCTGCATTCCCCGCCACCCGGTTCGACGCGGCGCCTTCGCGCTGACGAACGCGGGGCAGCGCTCCACGTGCTCTCCGAAAACCAGCGCGTTCGTTGCGCCTCACAAGCCCTGGCTGCCGGTGACGCCCGCGCCTTGGGTCGGCTCTTTTCCGCGAGTCATTCCAGTTCGCGCGATCGCCTGCACAACAGCACTCCCGAGCTCGACGACTGGGTCGCGCGGTGCGCATCGGCCCCCGGATGGCTGGGGGCGCGTCTCAGCGGGGGAGGCTTCGGAGGGATGACCGTCCACCTGCTGCGCGCGGCACGACGAGCCGAATTCCTCAAGCAACTTCCCGCCGGCACCCAGGCCTTTGCGGCGCGCCTGGGAGGTGGGGTGGAGGTGTTTCTCCGACGCGGCGGAACGACAAGATCCGCCTACGTCTTGGAGAGAAAATAGCCGCGCTGCTTGGCATTGATCGGCAACTCCAGACGCTCCATCACGGCGAGAAGATCTTCCCAGACCTTGCGTTTCTCGCTGACCGCCTGGTTTCGCAGCAGGTAGGCCGGGTG
>JANXMD010000624.1 GCA_025354845.1 Verrucomicrobiota bacterium
GTCGCGCCGCGTACTCCCTCGAACCGAAGGAGTACCGCCCGGTGCCGAACCACTTGAAGGATTCGCTGGTGAAATAGGTGTTAGACCCAATGCCGGGTAGTTAAGCAGGGTTGCACGGTCGGCCGTCAGCGTTTTCTGAGGTAGCTGCTCATTTTGATCTTGACCTCGCGCGGGAACTGCCGTTCTCGCCGGCGCGGCAGCAGCAGGAGTCCGACCTCCTCATGCAGTTGCTCGATCCGCCGGGGCAGCCGCCCAGGTGCCGTCGCCTCAGCCGTGAGCCAGTGCCCGCGCAGCAACAGCAGCGTATGCCGGAAGCTGATGCGCGTCGGTGGAACGTCGAGCTCCTTCGCCACGTGCGCCATGTGTAGCCGCACCAGATTGTAGGCCACGCCGAGGCCCCACACCTCCTGGCGCGTCCGCTCCGGCGACGTGCTTCGCAGCGACTCCGCGCGTTCGAGGGCATGGGTCTTGATCTCGTCGAAGCCCAACTCCAATTCCCACCGTTCGTGATACAGCGCCGCGATCTCGGCGGCGGGATAGGCCTTCTCATCCAGCAGCGAGGTCAGCAGAGTGCGCGGCTGGAAGCCCTTGCGCTGGTAGCGCACTACGCGCATCTGCATGGCCGTCGGCACCTCTGGGTCGGCACGTCGCACCCCCGAATTCACCGCGACCTCGACCAAGGTGTCGTTCGGTCCGAGTTCGCGCACGGTGCGGAACTTCAGGTTGGACTTGCCCCGGACCACCCAATGGCGGTTGGTCGCACCGTTCGCGATCCGATGGAACAGGCCGTGCGACACGAAGCCGCGGTCGAGGATGGTGAGCGAGTTTTCCGGGATCTCGGGCACCAGCTTTTCGGCGAGCGTCAGTTCGCCGACCTTCCAGGGGCCCAATCCGAGCGCCGCCAAGAGGTGTGAGCGCAAGGCCATCAGGGCGACGAGCCGCAGCTGCGGATAACCGGCCCTCCCGCGGCGGGACCCCGGACGGCCGAAATGCGCGTCGTTTGCCGGGGAATCTGCCACCCGCAGCCCCGTGCCGTCCATGCCGTAGATCGCCAGCCCGCGCCAGCGGTCAGCATTTGCCGCCGGGAGGGCCCACGCCCGTGCCGTGATCTTGAAGAGCTTCTCCAGCGGCGCCGCTCCCAGCCGGTCGCGTGCTTGGGCCACCGCACTGCTCGTGATCTCCGGTGGCCGCGCGGTCGGGTCGTCGGCCGGGGGCAGCACCAGCCCGAGGTGGCGCACGACCTCCGCAATCGAACGATCGCGAAAGAGGGCCATCCCAATCACGAGCCAGACGGCCTGCAGCGCGGGCAGCTTTCGCCGGCGGATCGTCGCGGTCCCGGTCGCCTGGAGCGCCGTATGGACCCACGCGGTATCCAGCCATCGCTCGAAGATCTCGAAGCTCTCCGGGCGCACTCCCGAGCCAACCAGCAGCAGAGCGTGAGCCAGATCCATGTCGTTCTCCGACGGCGTCAACGGTGGCGACGCGTGCGCCGCGGCGCGGCCAAAGCCGCGCGATCGTGACGCAGTAGCTCGCGGTTGATCGCCGTGATCTTTTCGATGGCCGCCCACCATGCCGCGTACGCCGCCACCTGTCGTCGGGCGGCCGGGACCAGTGCCGCGGGCAGGGAAATCTGCTCCGAACGGCCACCCGGGAGGCCGACGCTGAGGTAGGTCGCGGGATGCCCCTCGCCCTCCGCGCAGTGGCACCCGGACTTCCCGCACCGCAGGGTGCGGACGATGACGCTGCCACAGCGCATCACCGTC
>JANXMD010000507.1 GCA_025354845.1 Verrucomicrobiota bacterium
ACAAAGATGCCGCGCCCACGGCGCTTCCGCGTTGCGAACCGAAGCGTTGCGAACCGAAGCGTTGCGAACCGAAGCGTTGCGAACCGAAGCGTTGCGAACCGAAGCGTTGCGAACCGAAGCGTTGCGAACGGGCATGTCCTTCCCATGGACGTGAGCCGCAGCACAGGGACCTGTTTCGAGCGATTTTAATCTTCAACTTCCGAAACCGGCCTGAATCCGGGGGGCTTCCGGTTCATTTTAATCCACCGTTCACCGGGTGTTAATTCCGTTCCACTAGTGTATTGCCGTTACACGATGCGATTGCTCATAGCCGAAGACGAACGGAAGGTGGCGGACGTGGTGGCCCGTGGGCTGCGCGCGGAACGCTTTGCCGTGGATGTCGCCAACGAGGGAGTGGCGGCCTGGCAGCTGTTGAACGAGGTGGAGTACGATCTGCTGATCCTCGATCTCCTGCTTCCCGGCGTGAGCGGCCCCGAGATCCTGCGGCGGCTGCGTCGGAAGGGGGCGGCGACGGCGGTGCTGGTGCTGACCGCGAGGGCGACCACCGCCGACAAGGTCGAGACGCTCGAGCTGGGCGCCGACGATTACCTCACCAAGCCCTTTGCTTTCGCTGAACTGCTGGCGCGGGTTCGCGCCCTCCTGAGACGCCCGCCGGCGGGAAAGTCCCACCTCCTGCGCGTTGCAGATCTGGAGATCGATCGACTCACCCAGCAGGTTCGACGCGGTGGAAAACGCATCGAACTGACATCGAAGGAATATGGATTGCTGGAGTATCTCGCTTCGCATCCGGGTCGAGTGCTGACCCGTACGATGATCATGGAGCACGTGTGGGACGAGAGTTTCGAAGGACTGACCAACATCGTCGATGTGTATGTGCGGCATCTCCGTGCCAAGGTGGATGACGCCTGCGATCGCAAGCTGATCCGCACCGTTCGCGGGGCCGGCTACAGCCTCGGCGAGGAGACGGAGGATGCTCCGTGACCGGATCGCTTCGATCGCGGGCGGTCCGCTGGTATGCCCTGTGGCTGGCCGTGGTGTTTGGGGTCACCGGGGCGCTGGTACTGATGGGATTCCGGCATTATCTGGAACGGACGCTGGCCGCATCGCAACGGACCCGTGCGTTGCGCATTGCCGGGGTCACTCTACGCGCTTTCGAGGCGGGTGATACCGACTTGCGGGAGCGGATGACCGTAAGCTTTGCCCCGGAGGCCACTGGACGCTTCATCGCGGTGTCCGATCCGGCTGGGCGGATCCTTTACCGGTCGGGGCCGTCGCAGGATCAAGCGTTTGATCCGGCCCTAATTCTGGATCCAACGAGCCAGCTAGGTCCGCGAAAGGTTCTGGGGGCGGGTGCGGGTGAATTGCTGGTCACAACAGTCGAATCCGGTTCAGGGTCGCAGCGGATTCGGGTCGCCACCGGAGATTCCATGGCACCGCTTCGGGTGGAGGAACGACGCTTCCTTGCCACGCTTTTGATTGTCTTCGCGGTGGTCGGTCTGGTGGCGATTGGTGGTGGGTACCTGCTGGTGGATCGAGCGTTGCGTCCGGTGGGTGAGCTGACGCGCAGCGCCGAGGGCATCACCTCCCGCAATCTGAGTGAGCGCCTCCCCGAGCCGGCTACCGTCGACGAATTTGCCGAACTCTCCCGCGCGTTGAATCGCATGATTGCTCGGCTCGAGGAGGCGTTTCAGCACAACCGACGCTTCCTGGATGACGCTTCGCACGAGCTCCGCACGCCGCTCACCGTGCTGCGTGGGGAGCTCGAGGCCCTCAATCGTGAATCCCTTCCCGGCCGGTTTCGTGACACGGTCGCTTCGTTGCTCGACGAGGTGGAGCGCCTCGCCCGGCTGGTGGAGAATCTGTTCGCGCTGTCGCGACTCGACGCTGGACGTCCAACCACCGAGTGGCGCCGCCTCGACCTGACCCAGCTCGCCGCCGTCACGGCGGAGCAGATGCGCCTGCTCGCCGAGGATCGGGGACTGCGCCTGGAATCCGATTCCCCGCTGCAGGCCATCGTTCGACAGGGGGTGTGGGTCGAAGGCGACCCGTCCCGACTCAAACAGGTGATCGTGAACCTGCTCGACAACGCGTTTAACTACACGCCGCGCGGTGGGAAGGTGTGCATCGCGGTTCGCGCGACTCCAGACGAGGCGCTGTTGGAGGTGTCGGACACGGGCATTGGCATTCCCGCCGAAGCGCTGTCGCGGGTCTTTGACCGGTTCTTTCGCGTCGATCCGTCGCGCAATCGTTCCGACGGGGGATCCGGCATCGGGCTCTCCATTGTGAAGGCCATCTGCTCGGCTCATCGAGGTCGTATTGAGGTACTCAGCATTGAGGGCAAGGGGAGTAATTTTCTCCTCCACCTGCCGCGAATTCCCGAGAGCGAGCTCCAGAATCCCAAGGGCGACGGGACTTCCGCGTCATGACTTCACTCCTTGAAATGATCCGACCACTCAGGCGCGTTCTTCTCGCCGCAATGTTTTTGCCGGCGGTGGGATGCCATCGTGAAACGCTGGTTGACCGAGGCAGCATGACGCGTCCCGTCGTGCTGGCGGCGAGGGTCGGCCGGGGACGGTTGGCGCGGGAGTATTCGTTTCAGGCAGAGTTGCGGCCGTGGTTCTCGGTGGATCTACAGGCCCGCGTCGCCGGTTACGTGAAGCGGCTTTCCGTGGATCTCGGGGATCGCGTGAAGGCAGGTCAGTTGCTGGCGGAATTGGATGTTCCGCTGCTGCATGAGGACCGGTTGCGTGCCGAGGCGATGGTGTCCCGGAGCGAGGGGGAATTGGCACGGGCTGGCGCGCTGTTCGACGAGGCCCGGTTGGTCAGCGGACGGCTTTCGGGCGTGGCCGCCGCGCATCCGCAGTTGCTGGCGGGCCAGGAAGTGGATTCGGCAGTGGCGCGCGAGAAGGCCGCCGCAGCGTCGCTGGCAGCGGCTCGGAGCCAGTTGGAGGTTTCGAAGGCGGACGTGAAGCGATTGCAGGCGATGGAAGCCGACACGAAAATCTGTGCTCCGTTTGATGGGGTGATCGCTCGTCTTGATGCAAGCCCCGGCGATTTAGTCCAGGGAGGCCCATCCCCAAGCGGGCAGGCCCGCCCGCTTCTCCGAATCGTTCGCGACGATCGTCTCCGCTGCGCCTTCGCGGTGTCAGTGGGGCAGATCGATGCCGTTCATTCCGGCAGTCCGGTATCGATCCACGTGGAGCAGCGCACCATTGCCGCCCGCGTGGTTCGCGTCTCCGGTGAGGTGACGACCGCCGGCCGCTCCATGATGGTTGAGGCCGATATTGCGAACGCTGACGGTTTGCTAGTGCCTGGAGCGTACGCCACGGCAGTCGTGACTGGTGAAGAACGAACCAACACTCTCTTTGTTCCGATCGAGGCGGTGAAACGTTCGGCTGGAGCTGCGTCGGTGTTGCGTGTGGACGCCGAAGGACGGGTGTCCACGCAGCCCATCCGCCTTGGCATCGAAACGTCCGTGCGGATCGAAGTGCTCGAAGGGCTTCGGGAAGGCGAGGTGGTGGTGACAGGGGGCGCGGCACGAATTCGGCCAGGGCAACCTGTGGAAACGCGACTCGCGGCAGTGGACATAAAACCCTAAGGCGGCGCCAGACGAGGATCACCAAAACGCATGCCTACAACACGTTCCACCGCCGGAATTCCGGCGCCTTTGCTTGAGGATCTTCGTGAACTCGGAACCGCGGCGGTTACCAATGCCATCGAGGGTTTTTCCGTCCGGATGAAGAATGAAGGATTCACGGACGCCCGGATCATGCCTCGGGTGCAGACCGCACCGACGATGGTGGGTCACGCCGTCACGCTCCGTCTGCGCAGCGGCGGTCCGGCGATGGATGGCCACCGGTACCTCGAGGGCACTCATTGGTGGGATGCGCTTCTCACCGTACCGGCGCCACGGGTGCTGGTGGTTCAGGACCTCGATGCGGGCGCTTCGGCGGGAAGTTTTGTCGGACAGATTCATGCTGCGATCCTCCGGGTTCTGGGTGTCGTCGGACTCGTCACGGACGGTGCCGTTCGTGACTTGGGGGAACTGGAAGCAATGAAGTTCCCCGTGTTTTCGGGCTCGGTGTCGGTGTCGCACGCCTATGCGCACATTGTTGAAATCGGCGCCGAGGTCGAGGTGGCGGGCTTGAAAGTGTCTTCCGGCGATTGGCTCCATGGCGACCGTAACGGCGTGGTTTCGATCCCACCTTCGATCGCCGCCCTCATCCCGGAAGTGGCGCGCGAGGCCATTACCCTGGAGCGGGAATTGCTCGCCGCCTGCCAGGATCCGGCCGTGACTCCGGACCACCTTCGGCGGGTTCTTGAAGCAAGGACTGTCACCCCGCGGCACTAATAGACGTTCAAGCCATGTCCCGCTTCTCGATCCGCTTTCCTTATTTGGTCATCGTGTTGTGTCTCATCACGACCGTGATCGGCGTCAGCTGCCTGATGCGGATGCCGGTGGATCTATTCCCGGAGATCAAGATCCCGGTGGTCGTCGTCGCGACCTTCTATTCCGGCATGCCCCCGGAGCAGATCGAGGCGGACATCACCGGCCGCTTCGAGCGCTTCTTCACCCTCGCAGCCGGCGTGGACCACATGGAGTCGCGCTCTCTGCCTGGCGTGAGTCTCATCAAGATTTACTTTCAACCGGGATCGAATCCCGACTCCGCGGTGACCTCCATCGCCAACCTGGCGATGGCGAACCTGCGCCGACTTCCACCGGGTACGTTGCCTCCGGTGGTGCTCAAGTTCGATGCCTCCAGTCTTCCGGTGTGCCTCATCACGCTAAAAGGGGAGGGACTCGACGAAACTCGGTTGCGGGATGCCGGACAGTTCGCGGTGCGGAATCAGGTTGCCGGCGTGCCGGGCGCCTCGGTGCCGCAACCGTTCGGCGGCCGGTACCGCCAGATCCAGGTGTATGTCGATCCCATCAAGCTGGAAGCCCATCAGTTGAGCGTGATGGACGTGGTGCGCGCGGTGAATGATTCCAATCTTATCCTTCCCGCGGGTGACGTTCGACTTGGGCCGTATGACTACAATTTGTACGCCAACGCCATGGTGCCCACCGTGGAAGACATCAATCGCATCCCGCTCAAGACGGTCGGGCAGGCGTCGGTGCTGGTTGGCGACATTGGCCAGGCGCGCGACGCGGCGCAGATCCAAAACAACGTCGTGCGGGTTGACGGGCAACGATCCGTGTATTTGCCGGTGCTCAAGCAGGGCGGGGATGCCAACACCATCGCGGTGGTGGATGGCATTCAGCGGGCGATCAGCCGTCTCGCCGACGTGCCCAAGGAATTGGTGACGCGAGTGGTCTTCGATCAGTCGGTGTTCGTGAAGACCGCCATTGAAAACCTGCTTCACGAAGGGGCGATCGGGCTGGTGCTGACCGGGGTCATGATCTTGATTTTCCTCGGTAGTCCGAAGGCGACGCTGGGGGTGTTTCTCTCCATCCCGCTGTCGGCGATGGCAACGTTCGTCGCGCTGTTCGCGGGTGGTGGCACGATCAACACCATGATCCTCGGCGGGCTCGCCCTCGCCTTCTCGCGGTTGATCGACAACTCGGTGGTGGTGCTCGAAAACATCTTTCGCCATCTGGAACTTGGTGAATCGCCTCGTGTGGCGGCGGAAAAGGGTGGGGCGGAAGTGGCCCTACCAGTCCTCGCGGCGACGCTGACCACGGCGGTGGTGTTTTTCCCCGTAACGTTTCTCAGCGGCGTGAGCCGGTATCTCTTCTCGGCGCTGGCGCTCGCGGTGGTGTTGTCCCTGGTGGCGTCGTACGTGGTGGCGATGACCGTGGTCCCGCTATTCTGCGCACGCTTTCTGCACGGTGGCGGGCACGCCCACGGTGGTTCTGGCAGCGGTTCGTTTCTCGAGCGCTTTCACGCCCGGTTCAACGCAGGATTCGAACGCTTCCTTCGGCACTACGATGAATGGCTGGGTTGGGCGTTGCAGCGTCCTCGCCAGACGGTAGCGCTGATTCTCGGCCTCTTCGTGCTCAGCTTGGGATTGTACCCGTTCATCGGTACCGCCTATTTCCCGCGCACCGATCCCGGGCAGTTTGTGATCAATCTGAAGGCTCCGACCGGGACGCGGATTGAAGTCACCGAAGCCCTCGTGCAGCGCGTAGAGGAGTTGGTCCGCAGTGAGGTGCCGGTGTCGGACCTGGAGCTCGTGGTGGCCAACATCGGCATCACCCCGGACTTCTCGGCGATCTACACCAGCAATTCGGGCCAGCATTCGGCCTTCGTGCAGGTAAGTTTGAAGGAGCATCACCAGGGCGGCAGCTACGAGTACATGGAGCGGGTCAGGTCTCGGTTGCGGCGGGAGATTCCCGAGCTCTCGACGTATTTGCAGTCGGGCGGTTTGGTGGATGCAGTGCTCAATCTCGGGCTTCCGGCACCCGTGGACATTCAGGTAAGCGGCTCGAATTTGGAGGAATCCCACCGAGTGGCCACACAGCTTGCCGCGGAGATCCGCGAACTGCCCGGGGTGGCGGATGTGTTGATTCCCCAGGACGTCGATGCTCCGGCTCTGCGTCTGGAGGTCGATCGGGAACGAGCCGCAGGACTGGGGCTGAGCGAAAAGGAGGTGTTGCACAACGTCATCACCGCGCTGACCTCCGATGGAATGATCGCCCCGAGCTTCTGGATCGATCCCCGAACCGGTAACGACTACATGCTCACGGTTCAGTATCCGGAGAATCGGATTCAGGATTTGGAAGGTCTCCAATCCATCCCGCTCCGTGCTGTGGGACGAAGCGTTTCGGCCCGACTCGATGCAGTTGGGCGAATTACGCGCGGGGTTTCGCCGACGGAGGTGGATCACTACCAGTTGCGTCGCGTGGTGGACATCTTCGTGGCGCCGACGGGAGAGGACCTGGGGGCGTTGTCGCGGCGGATTCGGCCCCTGGTTGCTGGACTCGATCTTCCCGAAGGATTGCGCGTGGCGATTCGCGGTAGCGTTGAGGGCATGGAATCGTCGTTCCGCAGCTTTGGTTCCGGGCTGATCCTTTCGGTGGTGTTGGTTTATCTGATTCTGGTCGCCCAGTTCAAATCGTTCGTGGATCCGCTGATCATCCTGCTCGCCGTGCCCACGGGCCTCACCGGTGTCCTGGGGATTCTTGCCGTCAGCGGAACCACGCTGAACATCATGTCGTTGATGGGTATTGTGATGATGGTCGGCATCGTGGTGTCGAACAGCATCCTGATCGTGGAGTTCACCCACCGTCTTCGCGAGGACGGCATGGAAGTGCGCGCGGCGGTGGCGACGGCATGTCGCGTTCGGTTGCGTCCCGTGTTGATGACTTCGCTGGCCACCTTGATCGGCCTGCTGCCGATGGCCCTTAAACTGGGCACCGGAAGCGAGGCGTATGCGCCGCTTGCTCGTGCGATTCTTGGTGGCCTCGGAGTGTCGGTGGTGCTGACCGTGTTCCTGGTGCCGGCGGGTTATCTGCTTTGGTACGGGCGTCCGGGGGCGCAGCGAATTGAGCGCTCGATGGATGCGCTCGAGGAGGGCCGGCCATGATCCGCAGGTGTCGATTTCTTCGATCAGGGTTGAAGGGGGCGTTGCTCCTGCCGTTGGCGCTCACGTGCCTCGATCAAACGTCACTCGCCGGTCCGGTTCCCGTGCTCACCCTCGCGGAGGCGCGGGCGCGCGCGCTGCAGACCCATCCCCGTGTTTCCGTTTCGGAACTCCGGTCCCTGGCGGCGAGGCAACGGGTGATCCAGGAACGCGCCGCTTGGCTGCCGCAGGTGTCGGGAGCCGTCACGGCGGTGGGAACGGACGACCCGGCCGGACTGCACGTGTCGGCCGGTTCGCTGAATGCCCCTGGCGTGTATGAGCGAGCCGGTGTGGGGGGAACGGTGTCGCAATTGATCACGGATTTCGGCCGCACGGCAAACCAGGTGGCCGCGGCCCGGCTCGAGTCTCAGGCGGCGGCCACCAACGCCTTGGCCACGCGGCAGCAGATCCTTCTGGAGGTGGATGCCGCGTACTTCGGACTGCTGCGTGCGCGGGCGGTGTCCGCGGTGGCGTCTGTGACGCTGACCAACCGACAGCACCTGCTGGATCAAGCAGCCGCGCTGGCGAGCAACCGACTTCGATCCGAATTGGATGTCCGTTTTGCGCAGGTCGGTGTCGACGAGGCTCGATTGATGGTCAGTCGGAGTCGTGCCGATATGGATGCCGCGCAGACTTCGTTGGCCCTGTTCCTCGGTCCGGCGGATCGGATTCAGAGCGAGTTCTCCGTGATCGACGAGCCGTTGCCGGCCGAACCCACAGCGGATTCCGGATCGCTGGTGGCTCGAGCTCTCGCAGGTCGGCCGGAACTGGTGGCGTTGCGCCTGAGTCGCGACGCCTCCAAGCGTCGCGCGGCGGCCATCCGCGGTCAGCAGAACCCGACGGTGTCCGTGTTTGGAGCGGCTGGAGTGAGTCCGGTTCATGACGATCACTTTGGTCACGATTATGCGGCGGCCGGACTGAATCTCTCGATCCCCCTGTTTGCCGGAGGGCTTTATCAGGCGCGCGAAAACGAAGCCGCGCGGCTCGCGGAGGCGTCGTCCGCGATCGTGGCCGAGGTGGAGTTGCGGGTCGTCCGCGACGTGCGGTTGGCCTGGTTGGAAGTGGTTCAGGCCCGCGAGGCATTGACGCTTTCCCGCTCGCTCGCGGACAGCGCCGGAGCCGCGCTGCAATTGGCCCAGGCCCGCTTTGAACAGGGGCTTTCCTCGATCGTAGAACAGAACCAGGCCGACCTGAACCACACCCGCGCCGAAATCGGCGTGGCGACGGCTGCGTTCGACCTCCGTTTGCGTTCCGACGCATTGGATTACGCCGCAGGAATCCTTCACTGATCGGACCGGGCTCGCCGCGTCCCTCGCCGCTCGGCTTCCAGTTGTTCACACAACCGTAACATGAGGGTCCTGATTCTGTAACCCGCCCCCGGGAGTTTGCGCCCGCACGACGCACAACACCTATGGCAACACGAACCCAGAAAATGCTCCGCTTCGCCGTCCTGCTGGCGATGGCGGGCTCCGCAACCCTTGCTCCTCGCCTTCAGGCGCAGTCCTCCGATGCGCTGATCGATAAGCTCGTTGAGAAGGGCATCCTGAACGTCAACGAGGCGAACCAGCTCCGCGAGGAGTCGGACAAGGATTTCAACAAAGCCTACTCCGCTAAGAACGGCATGCCCGAGTGGGTGACGGCCCTCAAAATCAACGGGGACTTCCGCGGCCGCGTGGAGCACTTTAACGCCGAGGACTCTCTCTTCACCAGCCGTACCCGTTTCCGCTACCGCGCCCGCATCGGCATTACCGCCACGCTGGCGGAGGATTTCGAAGTGGGTGTCCGTCTCACCTCGGCCGACGTCTCGAACGGCCTGGGCGGCAATCCAGTTTCGGCCAACTCGACCCTGCAGAACGGTGCCACTCGCAAGGCCGTTTACTTCGACACCGCGTATGCCAAGTGGAACCCGATCCACAACGGTACCTGGAACACGATGCTCACCCTCGGCAAGATGGACAGCCAGTTCCAGGTGTCGCCGATGGTCTTTGATCCCGACTATCAGCCGGAAGGTGCCCAGGCGCAGATCGCCTACACGATCAACGATCAGCACACGCTGCGGGCGATTGGCGCGTACTTCGCGTTGAATGAATTGAACCAGATCAACGTGCCGACCGTGGTGTCGCCCAGCCACGATCCCGCACTCCTCGGGGGCCAGATGCTCTTCGAGTCGAAGTGGAGCAAGAAGCTTGAATCGACCTTCGGCATCGGCGTGTTCGCCCTGGGCAGCAAGGACAATCTCGACAACGCCGCCACCCTGCCGAATGTGAACGACGGCAACACCCGCAACGGCGCGGGCCAGCTGGTGAACAACTACAACCCGGTGGTCGCGAGCGGCTCCGTGGTGTACAAGCTCGACAGCTTCCCGATGTATGACGGCGCCTTCCCCGTGAAGCTCGCCGGCGAGTACATGAACAACCCCGGTGCACCGACCCAGAACACCGGCTACAACGCCGGCATCACCTTCGGCAAGTCAGGCGAAAAGGGTAAGTGGGAGCTCAGCTACCGGTATCAGGTCCTGGGGGCCGACGCGTGGTATGAGGAGGTCGTCGACGAC
Organism: Verrucomicrobiota bacterium; assembly: GCA_025354845.1. GTDB lineage: Bacteria > Verrucomicrobiota > Verrucomicrobiia > Limisphaerales > UBA9464 > CAIVQB01. The sequence goes on from JANXMD010000507.1 coordinate 10,118, forward strand.
GACAACGGCGCCTTCTACCAGAAAGCCCTGGGCGGCTCCGGCTTCTCCAATGCAGTGGGCGGTTTTGGGTTTCGCGGCGGCACCAATGTGAAGGGTCACTTGGTGGTCATGCGGTACTCGATCACCGATTCGCTCACCTTCGTGTTCACCTACTACCTCAACGGTCTGGTCCAGCCGAGCCCGGCCGGAAGCACCAGCACTGCGGCCCACTTCATGGCCGACCTGAGCTGGAAGTTCTGAGCGCCGTCTTCACGCATCGCATCGCATCGCTACGACTCGAACCGTTCCCATCATGAAATCGAAATTCGCCCTCCTCGCCGCCGGCCTGCTGGCCGCGGCCCATGCCCTCGCGGGCCCCATCAGCGTCAAGGGTTCCGATACCCTCGTCGTCCTCGCCCAGAAGTGGGCCGAAGTGTACATGGCCGCACATCCCGCCCAAAAGATCCAGGTGACCGGTGGCGGCACCGGCACCGGATTCGCCGCGCTCCAAAACCAGACCACCGACCTCTGCAACGCTTCGCGCAAGATCAAGGCGAAGGAAATCGAGCAGTGCGTGAAGGTTTTCGGCAAGCGTCCGACCGAGTACAAGGTCGCCCTCGACGGCCTGAGCGTCTATGTCAGCGCCTCCAACTCCAAAATCGACTCTCTCAGCCTCGAGGAGCTCGAAGGCATCTTCACGGGCGCCATCAAGAACTGGAAGGAAGTCGGCGGCGAGGACGCGCCGATCACCATCTACAGCCGTGAGAACAGCTCTGGAACCTACGAGTTTTTCAAGGAGCACGTGCTGAAGGGCAAGGATTTCGCCTCCGGTGCACAGACCATGCCCGGGACGGCAGCGGTCCTTCAGGCCGTGTCCAAGGACAAAAACGGCATCGGCTACGGCGGCGCGGCCTATGGCGCGGGCGCCAAGCACCTCAAGGTCAGTCCGGTCAAAGGCGAAGCCGGTATCGAGCCCAGCGAAGAAAACGTGCTCGCCGGCAAGTACCCGATCTGGCGCTACCTGTACGTCTATGTGAACCCAGCCCTCGATAAGGGCGACATCGCCGCCTACCTGAAGTGGCTGCGCGGCGACGAGGGACAGAAGCTGGTCAAGGACGTCGGCTACTATCCGCTCCAGAAGAACCTCCGCTCGAACTGAGTGTGAACGCCGGGCGGCTCTCGTCGCCCGGCCAATCGACTCCGCACGTCTGCCGCCTCCATGGCGGCAGCGTGCGGGGCTTCTTCGATAAGACCACGGATCTAACAGTTCACCCAATCGTCATTGGCGGAAGGGGCGGACATTCCGGCACGCTTGCTCCGGGGATCCTACCGGTTCCCAAACCTTCAATTTTCGAGTGTCCCTCAACACGTCCAACACCTCGCGCCGTCCCCCGACCTGGATGGGGATTCATCGCGGCCACCGTGCGCGGCCGCTGGAGTGGATCGCCGAGCGGCTGATCTTCGGGATTAGCTTCCTGACGATCGCCATGGTGTTTCTCATCTTTCTGTTCATCGCGCGGGAGGCACTGCCGGTGTTCCTCGGAGAAACCAATAGTGCTCTGGTCCAGGAGGTCATCCCGTCAACCGACCTCGGAAAAGTTCCCCGGGAACGTCTGGCCTCTTACCTCGGAATGACCCCGGCGGAAATGGCCTCGAAGGATGAGGAGACACTCAAGACCTTGATGGAAATTCGTGAGGAGGCCGCCAAGGATGTCCCTGAACGCTTCCGGAATGACAAGGATGCGAAGGTCAATGCCACCCAGTGGCGGTACCTGCTTCTTCCGCACGCGTGGACCGGCTACGCGAAGCCGGAATCGATCTGGCAGCCCGTCGGCACGATTGCCAAGTACAACCTCCTGCCGCTGTTTATCGGCAGTCTCAAGACCACGGTGATTGGCCTGGCCTTTGCCGTGCCCTTGGCCTTGGCGGCTGCCCTGTACGTCTCGCAGCTCGCTCCGGTGTCGATGAAGGAATGGATCAAGCCGGGGGTGGAGTTCCTGTCCGGCATTCCGTCGGTCGTGATGGGTGCGTTTGCGTTCCTGGTGCTGGCGGGGGTCCTTCAGTCGTTGTTCGGGTACCGCTTTCGATTGAACGCCTTCGTGGCTGGCATTGCGCTCGGGCTCACTAGCATTCCGCTCATTTTCTCGATTGCTGAGGACGCGCTCACAAGCGTGCCCCGCGCCTACGTGCAGGCCGCGCTGGCGTTGGGGGCTTCGAAGTGGCAAACCGCCTTCCAAATCGTGCTTCCCGCGGCCGCGCCGGGCGTCTTTGCGGCCATCATTCTCGGATTCGGACGCTGCATCGGGGAGACCATGGTGGTGCTCATCGCCAGCGGGAATGCCAGTGTGGTTTCCTGGAACCTCTTCGATTCCACCCGAAGCCTCACCGCCACCATCGCCGCGGAAATGGCGGAAGCGGTTTCCGGTGGACCCCATTACCGAGTGCTCTTCCTGCTGGGCACGCTGCTTTTTGGCGTGACCTTTATCACCAACTTCGTCGGCGAGCAGGTCATGCACCGGCTCCGCCGTGGACGGGAGGGACGTTGATGAGCGCCCCAACATCCAAATCCCCGCCGGCGCGCCGGAGCCTTCGGGGACGTCACATCGATTGGTCGGCCTCGATCGGCACCACGCTCACTGGTGGAGCGACGGTGGCGATCATCTTGTTCCTGATCGCGATCCTTACCGACATCCTGGTGCACGGCCTCCCGGGACTTTCCTGGCGGTTTGTGTCCACCATTCCGCGCAAGGACTTCTTTGAACCTCAGTCGGCCGCCGTGCTGTCGATGATCGTGGGCACGACAATTCGTGTGATGGTCATGACCGTGTTCGTGATTCCCGTCGGAGTGATCACCGCCGTCTATCTGACCGAATACGCCGCCTCCGGATCGCCCTACACTCGCGTGATCCGCGCGGCCATCGCCAATCTCGCGGGGGTTCCCTCGATCGTATTCGGCCTCTTCGGCCTCGGGTTCTTCATCAACTTCATCGGGAAGAACCTCGACTCGATCACCCATCAAGTCGGCCCTCACTACGGGCAACCGGCGCTGGTATGGGCGTCGCTGACCCTTTCGATCATGACGCTGCCGGTGGTCATCGTGGCGACCGAGGAATCGTTGAAAGCCATCACGCCGGGGTTGCGCGAGGCGAGCTTGGCCCTCGGGGCGACCAAGCTGGAGACCATCCTGAAGATCGTTCTGCCGAATGCGCTCCCGGGCATCCTCACTGGCGGAATCCTCGCGGTGAGCCGTGCCGCCGGCGAAGTGGCGCCGATCCTGTTCACGGGAGCGGCCTACTACATGGCAGATCTGCCGACCCGTCTCACCGACCAGTTCATGGATCTAGGCTATCATGCCTTCGTCCTCAGCACCCAGTCGGACAACATTGAGAAGACCCGTCCGATTTTGTACGCGACGGTGCTGGTGCTGCTTCTTCTCACGTTCTCGCTCAACGCCGTTGGCATCGTCGCCCGCGCCCGCATGCGGAAGGCGATGCGGGCTGGCCACTAACTTCCTTTCGCCGCCACGTCATGTCTGCTCCCAACGTCCAGTCTGCCACCGCGCCGGGCTCCGCCACGGAACCGGCCCCCCTCATCGAGACCAAGAACCTCGACCTGTTTTACGGGACGAGTCGGGCGCTGAAAGGGGTCTCCATCCGACTGAAGCCCAAGCTGGTTACCGCCTTCATCGGTCCTTCCGGTTGCGGCAAGTCCACCTTTCTGCGGTGTTTCAACCGCATGAACGACCTGATCGACGGCGTGCGCATCACTGGCGATTGCCGAATCGGTGGCGAGGACATTTACGCCTCCGATGTCGACGTCATCGAGCTGCGCAAGCGGGTGGGCATGGTATTCCAGAAGTCGAACCCGTTTCCCAAGACCATCTACGAGAACATCGCTTACGGACTCCGTCTGCATGGCATCCGGGCGAAGTCGGAATTGGAAGGCGTCATTGAGCAGTCGCTGCGGGGCGCGGCGTTGTGGGAGGAGGTCAAGGACCGGCTGCATTCCAGTGCG
>JANXMD010000538.1 GCA_025354845.1 Verrucomicrobiota bacterium
CAAGCTGGTGCGCCTGACCGCCGACGTGACCGACGACGTGCAAGTGCGGAATGTCGAATTCTATGTGGATGGCGTGAAGGTGGCTACGGATGGCAATTTCCCGTTCGAGCACCGCTTTGTGGCGCCCACCCGTTCCGTCACCAAGAAGACCTTCACAGTTCGCGCCAAAGCCACTGACACTGGCGGCAATTTCACCTGGACGGACGAGATTCTGGTGACTCTTGTTCCCGACGCCACGCCGCCGCACGTCCTCCGCACCGTGCCGGCAGATGGAGCCATTACCGGGTCCACTCACGTGATTTCGGCCTACCTCAACGAACCGATCAGCGGGGCCACCGGTGCGACCTTCCGGCTCAAGACCGCCGGTCCCGATGGGATTCCCGGCAACGCTGATGACGTGATCGTGGCCAGCGGGCTGGTTGAATATCGCTCCGATATTAACGCCGTCTTCCAAACCTACGTTGCCGACCTGGCTCCCGGACTGTATTTGGGCGAAATCCTGCCACCGTTGGCCGATCTGGCCGGGAATGGGGTCCAGCCGTTCACTTGGCGCTTCTGGATTATTGGCGGCAAGGATAGCGACCACGACGGCATTCCCGACGACATCGAACTGGCCATGGGATTGGATCCGAACAATCCCGACAGCAATGGAAACGGCGTGCTGGACGGTGACGAGGACTTCGATGGCGACGGCCTGTCGAACCGTTGGGAGATTCTCTATGGGTATGATCCCCGCAAGCGGGACTCCGACGGCAACGGGGTCAATGACGGGGATGAGGACCCGGATTTTGACGGCCTGAGCAACCTCCGGGAATTCCAATTGGGCACCAATCCCTTCAAAGCCGACAGCGACGGCGACGGCTGGGACGATGCGACGGAAGTGGCCGAAGGCACCAACCCGCTGAGCCCCAATTCCGGAGCCAGGTTTCTGATCTCGTCGGGTGCTGTGGCCTATCTGAACGCCCTGACGGATCCGGTTCCCACCAGCACACCCGCGGTGCTGGCGTCCGCGCAGGTCAGTTTTCTGAACGGACTGACGGAACAACCCCCGGGCGGGCTGGTGCAGTTGGTAGTCACGCCCACCGTCAGTTACCTGAACGCCCTGAACGATATTCCTCCGACGGGAGTCAGTTACACACTGACCTCAACAACTGTGAGCTACCTGAACTCGGTGCCCGAGCCCGGGCCTGCATTGTGGCAATTCTATACGCCTGTGATTTACTACGTGAATCAGGCTCCGATCCATCCCTGAGTTTCTTTCTGGCCCCCTAATCAATCATAAAATGAAAATCAAGAACCATGCCTCCCGGATTTTCGCCGCCGTTCTCGGGGTTTGGGTCATGCCGCTGCTATTTCAAGCGCAGGGACAGGCCGACTTGCCTTACGATAGCGGCTCCACCGGAGCGGATGGCGCCCTGACCTTCCGCAGCTTCCTGTCACCCGGTCGGCGCGACCATGGAATGGCCTATGACGAGACGCGCCACGAATTCGTGGTGTTCGGGGGTTATAGCGGCCGATCCAACAGCAATTTGGCCGACACCTGGACTTGGAGTGGCACGGATTGGAAGCTGAAAACTCCCGCTCAAAATCCCACGCTGCGTGAAGATATGGCATTGGCCTATGATGCTGAGCGAAAGCAAACGGTTCTGTTTGGCGGTGATAATGGTGGTGTTTTTTTTTCCGATACTTGGACCTGGGACGGTACCAATTGGACGCAAATGAGTCCGGTCAATTCCCCCCCTCGTCGTACGCGGCATGCCATGGTGTATGATGCGACCCGCAAGAAGGTGGTGCTCTTTGGCGGATACAGTCCGGAAAAAGGCTACTTGAATGATACCTGGCTTTGGGATGGATCCAATTGGACTCAGATCACTCCTGCGGTTTCGCCAGGAGCGCGCGATCGGCACGCCATGGCCTTTGACGCCGCTCGTCAGGTGGTGGTCGTGTTTACCGGCGGGGCCACTGGCGACCCTGCGACTTGGACCTGGGACGGCACCAACTGGACTTCACTGACGCCTAATAACCGTCCGCCCCGACTTCAAGACTATGCGATGGCCTTTGACCTCGCCCGCGGGCAGACGATCTTGTTTGGCGGCTATAATTTGGAGGTGGGGACTTACGATACGAATACTTGGGGGTGGGACGGGCTGAACTGGAACAATATTGCTCTGAACGTGGCCCCGACTGGACGCGCCAATCACGCCATGGCTTACGATTTCACCCACAACCAACTTCTCCTTACAGGTGGGGCCGATAACATTGCCGAAACTTGGCTGCTCAATGGGACGCAATGGGATTTGTGGAGCGCTGACTACGCCCGCTTCGACATGACACCCAAAGCCGACGGGGTATGGAACTTCACGACCATCGACGTTCCCGCAGGATTGACGGTGTATTTCCAGCGCAACGCGGCCAATACGCCGGTGCGCTGGCTGGCGAGCGGGAATGTTAAGATCAACGGCTTTTTGAATCTCAATGGTGACGACGGATCCAACAACCCCAACCCCGGCAACGAAGCCAAGGGCGGGGCAGGGGGATATGCGGGAGGCTTGGGCGCCATCCGCTTTGATCAATCGAGCACGTACACGGGAACTCCGGGGCAGGGACCTGGCGGAGGGGCCCCCGGCGTCGGAGCGGTGGACAATTACAACGGTGGCCAGATTTACGCTCAGCAAGGGACTTACGCTGGCACCTACGGCAATGCCTACATTCAACCGTTACTCGGTGGTTCTGGTGGCGGCGGTGGCGGTTCGGGCTATAGCAACAGCGGTGGCAACGGCGGCGGCGGTGGCGGTGGCATTCTCGTTTCTTCCTCGCGGGACATCGTCATCAATGGCGGGATCTTTGCCAACGGAGGCCGAGGGAATAGTTACGCAGGATATGGCTCAGGCGGTGGGATTCGTCTGGTCGCCGATCGGATCAGTGGTGGCGGCTCATTGCAGGCCAATGGTAATGGTGGCGGCGCAGGTCGAATTCGTCTGGAGGCGTTTTACCGTTCGCTTGCCGGAAATACCTCTCCGGTGAGTTCGGTGAGCGCACCGATCGCCACGCGGAATTTCGACAACAGCAGTGCCCTGACCGTGTCCAAGGTGGCGGGTTCGGTGATCGCCCAACCGCCCACGGGAAGTTCGACCAATCCGGACGTGATCTTCACCGCGGCCGGTACCATCACCGTCGAGGTGAGCGGCAAGGGCATTCCGGATAACACTCCCGTGACTCTCCGTGTGACCACGGCGAACGGCGTCATCACCAAGCCGGCTCAAACCGATCCCGCCACGACACTCATTGGGGGCAAGGCGAGCTTCACGCTCACGGTGCCGGCAGGGCTTGGCACCATTCAGGCGTTCGCACAATTCACCCAACAATAAGCGGGGCGCCTGCCAAAAAGGCAGGTTGCCTAGGAATCTCGCGCTTGCCGCCAGCGCGATTCCGTCGCGATTGATCGGCAGTTATCACGTGAGCACTATTTCACGCGCAAACCCGATTCTTCGGAGGCTTTGCCTCGGACTTTGGCTGGGTCTCGTCCTGCTCACGGCCCGGGCCGATTCGCTGGACGACTGGGCCGGGGTTTATCTCCTGGCGTTGCGCGCTGAGAACGTCACGGCTCCGCTGGGTGCCCGCAATACGGCGATCTTTACGCTGGCCGTGGCGGATGCGGTCAATGCGATCACGCATCAGTGGCGGCCGTTTCTTTTCACCACCAATCTGCCGGGCCCGGTGGATATTGAGGCGGCCGTGGCGGGTGCCTCCTATCGCACCGGGATTGCGCTCTTTCCTTCGCGCCGTGCCGAGTTCGATTCGTTATGGAACCGCAGCCGGACGAATCTTCCCGCGACTCCGGCGCGCGATGCCGGCTTCCAACTCGGCTTCGCCAGTGCCGACGCCCTGTTGGAGGCACGCACCGCCGACGGGAGCAATACCCAGGTGCCCTACATTCCGTCCGACAAGCCGGGCGCGTGGCGACGCACTTCGCCGTTCTTTCGGTTGCCCGATCTGCCGCATTGGGGCTCGGTGAAACCCTTTGCGCTCACCAACGCCGCGCAGTTCCGTCCGCCCGGTCCGCCTGCCCTCAACAGCGACCGCTACGTCAGCGATTACAACCTGACCAAAGGTGTGGGTGCGAAGACCAGCGCGAGCCGCACCCCTGACCAGACTCAGGCCGCGCTGTTCTGGAGCGATTTCACCGGAACGGTCACTCCACCCGGCCACTGGACGCAGATCACACTCGCGCTCGCACAAAGCAACCACCTCGCCCTCGCGGACAAGGCGCGCCTGCTGGCGCTCGTGCACATCGCGCTCGCCGACGCGGGCATCGCGTGCTGGGACGCCAAATACACCTACAACTTCTGGCGGCCTGCCACCGCGACCGTCCGTGTGGACGACGGCAATCCGAACACCGAGCCGGACCCGACCTGGGAATCGCTGTTACCGGCACCGTCGTTTCCCGAATACGTGAGCGGCCACAGCACGTTCACCGGGGCCGGTGCGGAGGTGTTGCGGCGCTGGTTTGGGCGCGATGACCTGACCTTCACGGTCACCAGCGACACCGTCCCTGGCGTGACGCGCAGCTATTCATCGCTCAGTGCCGTGGCGACCGAGATTGGAATGAGCCGTATTTGGGGCGGCATTCACTTTCACTCAGCCGACGCAGACGGACAGGACCTCGGCCGGAAGATCGGCGACTGGGTTTATGAACGATCTCTCCGTCCGATGGACCACGCCCGGTCAGGCAAACCTTCGTATTGGAAATGGGCGAGTCTGCTGGTCTTCCTTGGCCTGCTTTATGGCGCAACCCGCCGTAGCCTGAGTCCTTCTCGCTGACCCGTGTGTGTGCGGGAAGCACCGTGGGCGTGCTATCTTTGCAGGTCTGAACCCCATTGGATCCCCCGAGCTCGTCGGAGCGTCACGGTTGTGATGGTGTCGCCCCGGCGGGACTGGCTAATTCGAGGAACCTCGAAGCGACAACGATTCCGCCCGGATCGGGACTGCAAACGGCGGCTGTCCCCGTGTGAAGGACGACCGCCAGCAGCCAATTGGGGTCTCTATCCTCGACCGCTCAAGGCGTTCCGGGTTTGACTCCGTGACGCCAAGAAACCGTGAAGAGACGACTTAGCATTTTACTCATCGGTGTCGCCGCCGTTCTCGTTGGATTTCTCCTGCTCAAAAGCTTCACCCCGAGCGGGCGGCTAAGGCTGCCTGCCGGAACGAAAACGCCGCAGATTAGCCTCGGCTACGCCCATGGGGTTGTGATCGCGCCGGATGGTACCCTGTGGACCTGGGGGGCAGAAGATCTTGGATGGCCTGTGCTGGGCCTGGGACAGACAAATTACATCCAGGCCTTCACTCCAGACCTCCGCCGGATTAGCTCCGCCACCAATTGGGTCAAAGTCTCCGCCGGCCAGGATCACAACCTCGCACTAAAATCCGACGGCTCGATCTGGGCGTGGGGCATGAACTATCGCGGCCAAATGGGATCTGGCCCGGTCAACATGACGCATCACAGCAGCCTGATCCCTTCCGCCCCAGGCACCAACTGGGCTCAAATAGAAGCGGGCAACGTGTGTAGCTTTGCCTTGAAAACCGATGGTTCGCTCTGGGCGTGGGGGGCGAACCATTTCTCCCGGCTTGGAATTGGGAACGCCATCGATTCTCCGGTCTCGGTGCAAGTCGGGTCGTCCACCAACTGGGTGAAAGTCTGTGCGGGCGGAGTCAACGCCGCCGGC
>JANXMD010000555.1 GCA_025354845.1 Verrucomicrobiota bacterium
GGCGTTGGCGAGGTCGAGTTCCGCTTGCAGCAGTTTGCTGTTGAGGAAGAGATTGGTAGTGAGACCGGGCAGCGAGCTCCGCACGTTGTTGGAACTGAACCAGCGGTTTCCCTGCACTCGAATTTCGGTCAATCGACCTTCCGTGACCTGGATGCGCACCACGCCGTTGGTGAGCTTCTGCTGCGGGAGGGAAACCGATACGGTGGCAAATCCGCGGCCGCGATACGCGAGCTGCAGCGATGACAACGCCTGGCGAAGTGTTTGGAAATCGACGTTTTCCCCAGTGAAGTCCGAGGTCGCCGCCTGCACGGCGGATTGGGGAAGCAGCGTGTTGCCCACCACCTCGTAGCGCTTGATGGACAGCTTCGTCGTCGTGGCTGCGGGGGCATTCGTCGGTGCCGCAGCCGACGTGGATTGCGCGACGAGGGTCGAGGAACCGCCGAGTGCGAGGCCAAGTCCGGCGATCGCGCCGAGCATGCCGATCCAGGCATTCGCGGTGGTGCCGCTTGAACGGCGCCTGCGGGGCTCAACGGTCTGAAGCTGGCGCCGCCATTGGGTGGGCGTCATGCCGAAGCGGCGCTTGAACAGGGTGTTGAACAACCCGAGATGGCGGTAGCCGCTCTCCAACGCGACGTGGATGACCTTGGCGTTGGAATCCACGAGCAAATGGCGCGCCTTCATGAGACGCAGTTCCGTCTGCTTGTCGCGGAAGGGCAGGCCCACCTCGTCGCGGAAAAGCCGACTGAAGTGGCGCACGCTGCAGTTGAGCGAGCGCGCGAGTTCATCGACGGAGTGATGGATCAGGTCTGACTCCGGAATCCGGGCGAGCCATTGCCGAAGCCGGGCCCGGGCGTCGATCGGCCCCGCGTCGTTCGGCACGGCCGAGGTGAATTCGTTTGAGAAGGCCGAGGCGAGGATCTCGATCATTCGCACGCGTTGGAGCGGTCGCGGCTGGCTGCCGGCGTCAATCAGGCGCGCGTGCAAGTTCGCGACACTGTGGCCGGAGGGAAACCGTCGCACCGCATCGCGCCGGGCCGCGGCGTCCAGGACTGCCTGCTCTTCCAGGCCCAAGATGTTCGAGAGGAATTCCGGGCAAACACTGAACCAATGAAACTGCAGCGGGCCGAGGCGACTGGCCAGGAGCGTTCCGGAGCCGTCGACGTGGATGGCAAGCGTGTCTCCAGGATTGAACTCGGCGAGCCGTGGGGGCTGGCGCCAATAGCCGGATCCGGAAATCGAATGAAGGAACACCCAGCCCCCGGTCGGAAGCGTCCATTCGCCGCCGGCGGGTGCGGCGGTTTGGTGAGGCATGAGATGTTCGGTGCTGGCCACGTCGGGGGACACGATGCGGACAGCCGGTTACGCCAAGAGGGCGGTATTATGACAAACCGGAAACATTCCTGTCCGGTTTCTGAGTGGTCCCCAAAAGAAAACGAGGCGCGAAGAGGACTTCGCGCCCCGTGGGGATTGGAAGAATTCAACGCCCAAAAACGGGCGTTGTGATCACTGCGGGAAGATCGGGCCGCCGTCCGCGTTGCGGGCGACCTTCATCTTCGACAGCGCGGTGTTACCGGTCGAGACGAGGAGCAGCGCGTCGAGGGCGCTCTTCAGGCCAGACGCATCCTGCACGAACTTCTTGGCATTGGCGCCGACGCCGGGCTTCAGGAAGGCGTGCTCGTAGGCCCAGAAGCTGTAGTTGCCGTTCCAGACGTTGGAGACCGTGAAGGGCACTCCGTTGAAGGTGAGCAGATTCGCGCCACCGTTCACGCCGTTGGCATCGCTGATGCCGAGGTAAGACAACGCGGGATTCGTCGCCGTCGCGACCTTCAAGACCGCCGCGGCATTGCCGCCGGAGGAGAATCCGGTGCTCTGGACGAAGGTGGTGCCGACCGTGCCGCCGGCGCCGTCGAGCTGCCACAGCTGGGCGTCGGCGTTGCCACCGTAGCCGCAGTCGGCCTGGGTGGTGATGCGGGTGCCGGAGAGCTTGTTGCGGCCGACCAGGTAGATGTCCTGGGTCTGGGTCAGGTCACCGGTGAACTGACCGATGGGGAGATCGCCGGTGGCGAGGAACTGCTGCGCCAACTGATGGGTCATGTTGCTCACCGAGGCAGGCGTGGTGACGCTGCGCACCCAGGCGAAGCTCACGATGCCGACCTTGGTATCGGAGAGAGTCGGCGAGGTGAAGTCGGTGGTGGACTGGAACACGTCGGAGAACGCGATGTCGGCGGGACCTGCGACCGTGTTGGTGTCGCCGGCGTTGGAGGAGAGGAGGAAGGTCTCGTTGTTCCCCAGGACGAGGGATTGGATGCCCTCGACCGAGCCGCTGTAGCTGGTGCGAACCGTCACGGTCTGCGCGCCGAACAAGGCGGGAATGGTGCCGGCGAAGGTCACCTGATTCTTGCCGCTCGCGTCATGCGCCGGGTTCTGGCCGGTCAGGGTGCCGCCGTAGAGATTGCGGATCGCCGCGTAGGTCGTCGCCCGGAAGGCGGTCGAGCCGGTGATGCGGATTTCCACCTGCGCCTGCACGGCCAGCGTGAGGCCGGTCGCGGCGGTGGCGAGGACTGCGGTCTTGAGGATGTGGTTCATGTGTTGAATCGAGTTTGGAATGGGAATGGTGTCGCGCTGCGAATGTGTTTTCTGGGAACGGGGAACGGACGGTTCGTGTTCGTGGTGAGAAGTTCAGGTTGCCGGGGACTGCTTACTGGTAACTGGTTACTTGCTTTGACGGCGGCTGGCGCCGACGAGGGCGAACACTCCGAGGCCCACCAACGCCCAGGTGCCGGGTTCGGGCACGGAAGTGGCGGTGAAGGTCAGCGCACCGGCGCCGTTGAGGCGGAAGTAGCCGAGATTCTGGGCATCTCCGGAACCCGGGGTGACCTGGTAGAGGTCGAGGCGGACCGAGTCGGTGCCGCTGAACACCGCTGGGGTCTTGCCTTCGACATTTCCCTGGTAGGTGTTGTTGAAGTTGCCCACCGCGCCGTTGCCGGTGGTGCCACTGCCGACCCAACGGCTGTAGCTGTCGCCATCGGCCGAGGGGATGAGGATGGTGTGAGCGTCGATGTTCGCGACGTTCACGCTGCCGTAGCTGACCGCCAGATTGCCCATGGTCTGCATCTTGGCCGCGGTGTTGCCGAGGCCGAAGGAGGACTGGCGGGTCCAGGGATCGCTCGCGGTGTTGAGATCCGGGCTTTCCTTCGAGGCCCAGAGGGTCTGGATCGGATGATCGGCGTTGGCGTTGGCGGAGCTGCGCAACGTCCCGGTGATCGAGTACTGGAGACCGGAGAGGCCGCCGAATGCGCGGCTGGTGGCGACCGAAATCGAGGCCGGATTCCCGACCGCGAAGGTCGAACCTGCCTTGGCACCGTAGAACTGCGATGCAGGCCCGAGATCGACCAGCACCGTGGTGGCGCCTCCGGTCTGGCGGAAGCCGAGGAGCACGTCGGTGTCGCTGTAGGTGAACGACTGGCCCAGCGCGGGCAGGACGAAGGTGCAAAGGGCGAGACCTGCCGCCGCTGCAGGAGCGAGCGACAAGCGTCCAGCCCGGACGTCGTTAAAGTTCATGGTTTGGTGGGTTGAGAGACGAGATGTGTGTTGGCTGCGCGCCCCGAAAAACCGGTTCCACGAGGCCCGGTGATTGTGCCCGATGAGCGTTTGACCACCGTCAGTTCGAGGTCATCGGTTGACGTTTTTCCGCCGGGCATTCGGGCCTTGTTTGCAGCCCCCCACCGCCCTGAACTCAACGCTGTCGGCGGATGGAACGTGCCTTTGTGGCGGTTGCGTGACGCCGAAGGCTCCGGCGTCACGCAGAGGTAACTCTGGGCCTCAAGGCGTGGCGCGAACCGCGTAGAAGGCGGCGGCAGTGTCCACCGTGTCGGTCAGGGTGACCGCACTGCCGGTTCCAGGGGCTGTGGTGCCGACCGCAGTCCACGCAGCCGGGGATCCGTCGAGTCCGGCCGGCGCGCGCAGCAGCGTGTACTGCGCGCCCGCGACCGTGGTGAACGAGACCGAGGTGGTGCTTCCGCTGCGCGTAACGCCGGTGACCGTCGGGGCAGGTGCCGGCTGCGTGGTGCCGCCGGCAGCGGTGAAGGTGAGGGTGCCGTTGGGTTTGAAGTCGAACCAACCGAGCTCGAGCGCATCGCCACTGCCCGGGCGGATCTCATAGAAATCCAGTCGAAGCGGGGTCGCGGACGAGGCGAAATCGGAGGGCGTCACCCCTTCGATGTTGCCCTGGAAGGTTCCCTTGAAATTGCCGGCACCGAGATACGCGCCGTAGCCGTTCTGATAGCCGGCGGGCGTGACCACGGCCGACGCTGTGTTCAAGGCGCCGGGTGAATTCAAGCTGCTGTAGCTGGCAATGCCGCTGCCCACGCTGGTGATCTTCGCAGCGGTGCCGCCGAGGCCGAACGACGACTGCCGGGCCCACGGATCCGCGACCACCGCGGCATCCGTGCGGGGCGTGGTCACCCACAGCGTCTGGGCCGGCCGCAGCGGATCCCCAGCGGCCCGTGCCGCCCCAAAGACGGAGACGCCGACGCCATCGAGACCCGCCACGGTGGCAGTCAGTTGTGCGGGGGTGAATTCGGTGAGGGAGAAGCTGCTTCCTGGCGCCGCGGAATAGAATCGGGCGGCAGTTCCGATGTTCACCACCAACTCAGAGGACCCACCGGCCTGGCGAATGCCGAGCAGGATGTCCGGTGGGTTGTTGGTGTACTGATAGAGGAAGGGAGCGGCCTGGGCCACGTGCGATGCGGCGAGCAGGGCGAGAGCTGAGGGGAGCAGGAGGGACTTCATGGGATGGTGTGTCAGTCGATTGACAGTCCAAGCAGAGTATCCGTCGCCCAAGCCTTCACCCTCGTTTTGCGGCCACGACATATCGTTAAGAAGCCATTACGGCTCTCAGTGCGTTGGCGCCTGCGTGGCCGCGGTGGGGAATCGAGCGTGTCCGATGCGAAGGCACCAAACCGTTGGAATCGTTGCCGGCTCGTTACTTGAAAGGAACGGCCCCCGGACCTAATCGGAAGTCGTGCTCCGTCTCCTCGCGGCGCTCGTGACCGTGTTCGTCGGCTTGCCGCCGGCAATTGGGTCCGAGTTGATCCTCACCGGCATTTCCGCCTCCGGGGGAACCGTGCGCGCCTTCTTCTCAGCCGCCGGCGGAGCCTCCTCCTTCTCTCTGAATCTGCACGAGGACTACGCGGGGATCCGGTTGGAACGCGTTAACCGGCGAGCTCAGCAGGTGTGGATCGTGGAATCGGGTGAGGGTCGTTGGATCGGATTGGGGGATCCCAAGTCGGCAGCGAGCCAATCGCCGGCCACTCAAACCGCGTCTTGGAATTCGGGCGGCTCCAGTGTTCCGGGATTGGACCGGCAGGTGGGGGCGCTCCCTAACGCGACGGGCGCGCCCTCAACGGGGTCCGATGCAGGCGCCGGTTCCGGGCGGGCCGTTTCCATGGACGGTGTGCCGAGTGGAGCCGATGGGGTCTCCTCCGCGGCCTCGCATCGATGGAAGCCTGGAGTGGTGCGCGAGCCCACCACCGCCGAGATTTATCGGACCCAGTATGGGGCCGCCGCGTTTGAGACCGCCATTCGCAACGGGCAAATCCCACGGGAGTGAGCCTTTACGGGACCCGTCCGAGCTGCACCCGATTCCGGACCGCGCGGGCGAGCTGATTACTGGGCCTTGAAAAACAAACTGGCGCCGTTGGTGTCGGGGATCTCGAACACGCGATTGGTATAAATGAAATCCAGGCGCTGATTGAAACTGGACGTCCAGTTTTTGAGATCGGTGCTTTGATAGAGGTAGTTCGAAGGCGACCAATTTCGACCCACTTTGACGGCGAAGTTTCCGCCGCGGCGTTCGACCGACAGCTCGGGAGGGTCGATTGCGAGCTCGATTTCCAGCCACTGGATGAGCGGGCGGGTGCGGTCGTCGGGATGCAGGATGCCTTCGTATCCCGAGGTTCCCGGTTCGCTGACAAAGCTAAACGAGTAGCGATCCTCCAAAAACGGTCCGTGGCTACCGTCGAGCAATCGATCGATGAGAAACAGGTTGGGGTAGGAGTACCTTCCGTTGAGAGCGTTGCGGAGAACGGTGAACAGGTTTGGGTTCGGAAGGCTGGGAGTCGTGGCAAAGCGAACGCCGAACGCCTCGGATGCGGTCACGGAAGTTGTCTCGTTGCCGGCTATCGAGCCTAAAAACGCCCAGGAGGATCGGGCATCGCGACGGAAGTTAATTTCGCCATCGGCGCCGGGAGTCAGCGCCGCTGGATCCAGAGCGACGATTGAATTGACGCCCCCGGGAAATCGATGGGCCGCTTCGTCGGCGATGTAGGCGCCGTAGGAGTGACCGATGAAGTTGAGGTGAGCGCCGTCGAGTCCGATCTGCTGGAGCGCGGCGACGGCCCACCGCGCAATTGGAACGACCCCGGCAGCCGGGGTGTAGGGATCGGACCATGGCGTGGTCGCGACCTCGGACCAATCCAACAACAGCACCTGGTCGAGCGGTCGCAACAGCAACAGGTTGGTTGCAAGATCCAGCAACTCCGGTTGCGTCGCGCCGGAGTTCCATCCGTGGATCAAAACCCAACTTGAGATCCCGCCGCTGGGAGCCCCGGGTTTGTCGAAGCGGACAAGATCGACAGGACGTTGGCCAATCGCCGGATTGGAACCCAACGGATTTGCGGTACGGACCTCACCGTGGATTCCCCGGGTGGCGGAGAGTTCAAACGGACCGAAATGGGTGCCCGACACCACGCCCGAATTGCGGAAAAACGAGTAGGAGCCATTGGATCGACTCGAGATCGCGAGGTGGTATCGCCCCGCCTCCCGAAGCTCCAAACTCAGAAATCCTCCGATCGTGGACGTTCGAACGGAATCGGTGGCGCTGAGTCCGTCGCCGCGCGCCACTTCGCTCCCGCTGGCGTCGAACACCCGGATCAATGAGTCCAGGAACTGCGTTTCCTGAACGTTGATCGAAAGGGACACGGGGTGAGTGACCTCGATGCGGAATGCGGCGATGGAAGAGCGGGCGAAGAGTTGCTTGTTCGCGGCGATGATTGTCGGAGTGGCCGGGGCGGGCTCGGGCAAGGGGAGCAATTCCTCGAAACGGACCCAATAGGGAACCGGGTCCGCTTTGAGGAGTTGAAAGCCCTGAAATCCGTCGCTGACTAGGTCAACTGGCGGCCCCGACCCGAACGTGAGCGTCGCCTGCACGTCGACGAATCCAAATCCGTGGCCGGCGATCACGGCGTCATCGAAGCTGGCTCCGACCGTGGAATCCCAGCAGCGGACCCGGAGCGGTATCACCTGCGACGTGTGAGGGGAGGGAATCGTGATGGTTCCCAGTGCGAAAAACCCATCCCGAACAAACGGTCCGGCCGCGACCACGAAAGTGCCGTCGAGCACCTCCACGCGGGCGACCGCCTTGGGAAGAGGCAGACTGTCTTCGCCCAGAACGGGCAATCCTCCCAGATTCTTGGCACTGATTACCCCATCGGCCAGCGCGCCAACGACGCACATCATGAGCAGCAGTAAAACTTGGAGGATGAGTTTCATGGATGCCACGCCTTGTCGCGGGCTCGCCAACAGACCTGTTTCCCCAGGAATCCTAGGGCTAAAACCCGCACCGACGTGCGCCTCTTCGTGCGCCCTCGTGCGGCACAGATGGCAAACCATTGTCGTTCATGCCCCTCAAAGCAACCGTCTACAAGGTGCCTATCGTGTTGGGCGTTTGAGGTTGGATCCATGCCGTTCACACCTGAGGCCCTGAAGCGGAATGGAAAATAGCGACGCCGTTGAACGGGGAAAGTGCTGGAGGTTGGTATCCTGCTACGCGTTGTTCCAAGCCCCGATGGGGGCGGAATCTAGGTAGTACTGACGTTCATCGGAAACCCAAGCCCCGGAGGGGCGGCATCGTCAGGGATCTGCCGCACCTACGGAGCTTGGGAAACCTGTGTGGATTTTCC
>JANXMD010000610.1 GCA_025354845.1 Verrucomicrobiota bacterium
GGAAAAAGGCAAAAGGTCGAGAATGCCGGGTGCCACGGCGGGGTGTTGGTCCGGAGTCCGGAGATGGGAGATGGGAGATGGGGCCGTAGCCGCCGAGGGGACGAGGCGGATGGGACGCCGTGGAAGGTCGAAGGCAAAAGGGATAAGGAAAAAGGCAAAAGGTCGAGAATGCCGGGTGCCACGGCGGGGTGTTGCGGGCCTTCAGCCCTTGATCTTGAATTGGCGGCGTTTCCTGGAGCTCGCGCCCCAGGCAAGAGGTGTTGCCCCTTTGGACTTTGGACTTTGGACTTTGGACTCAAGCCATCTTCACCGGCTTTCCTGTCGCGGCAGATTTGTCGGCAGCGTAAATCAGTTTGTGAGTGCGTTCCGCATCCTTGAAGGAGGTTAGAGGCATGTCCTTCCCTTCGGCCAGAGCATCGAAGAAGGCGTGGAACTGAGACTCGTAGGGATGATCCTTCACGTCACCGGAGTCCACCGAGCCGCAGGAAAGCTGGCTCCACTTGGCCTTGTTGAGGGCGCCGAGCTTGGTGCTGTGGAACTTGTCGTCGAGCAGGGAACCATGGCTGCCTACGACGTGGGTGTGAAAGTAGTACGGCTGAATGCAGTCGAGGCAGGAGGTGGTCTTCCCGATGCGGCCGTCCTTGAATTTCACGATGCTGATCTGCGTGGTCGGGAAGTCGTAGGGCGCAAAGTATTCACTCTTCGAAGAGGTGCTGTAGGAGGTCACTTCGGCGGGTTCGGCGCCGGCTAGGATCATCAGAAGCGCGTCCATGGCGTGGCACCCCGCACTGAGTAGGCTGGATCCGGCTTCGGCTTTTTTGTGGCTCCAGCGGAACTGGCCGTACCACGGGCCGACACCGTGGAAATAATCCACCTCGGCGAAATGCACGTCGCCCAGAAGCCCAGCGTCCAGCACGCCTTGGATGCTGCGGAACTGCGAGGAGTAGCGAACTTCGAAGCAGACACAGGTCTTCACACGGGTCCCGCGAACCGCCTCGGCCATGGCGGCTAGATCCTTGGGAGTAAGGGCCAGCGGCTTCTCAACGATAATGTGCTTACCCGCTTTGGCGGCGGCGATGAATTGCTTCGGGTGCTCTTTGGGAAAGGAGCAGATGTCGATGACGTCGAGATCTTTGCTGGCGAGCATCGCGCCGAGATCTGAGTAGGCCTTCACCGGATAGCCGTACTTTGCGGTGAGCTCGGCGTCGGTCAAGGGGCGTGCGCTGTACACCGCGGTGACCCGCGCCTTTCCGGTGGCATTGATGGCGGGAATGTGGGCGCTGGCGACCCAGCCGTGACCAATGACACCGACGTTGTAAAGTGTGGAGCTCATGACGAAGGGAGTGCGGAGTTCAGATGGAGCGGAAGGTGATTGAAACGGAGAGTAAGGTTAAGATTAAGATTAAGATCAGTACTGTCCGGTTTAGAAACCCGGTAAACAGGGCTCATTGTTGACATTGGAGTCGC
>JANXMD010000635.1 GCA_025354845.1 Verrucomicrobiota bacterium
AAGGAGTCCGCCAAGCGAATTGCCTGCGTCAACAATCTCCACCAACTCGGTCTCTCCCACACGCTCTACACCACGGATCACCAAGGGAAATTCGTGCCCCGCACCTACAATCCCGCCTGGCCCACCCTTCTCTACTCAACCTACCAAAGCGTCAGCATTCTCCGCTGCATGAGCGACGTTCCGAAGCCCTTCACCTTTGGCGCCGCCAACACCAACTACATCGCCGACAATGCCCCCCGCAGCTACATCATGAATGGGTGGAACGATTTCTTCCAAACCACCCTCCCCGCAGATGAGTTCGCCAAATACATGGCGCATACGGTGATTCTATCGGTGCCGGAATCCGCCCTGCAGGAGCCGTCGGACACCATCGTCTTCGGTGAGAAGCGGTCGGACGCCACCCACGGCCACTTCCACATGGATTTTCTCGACGGCAAGCTGGGAGACGACGTGGCGGAATTGGAACACGGCCGCCACGGAAAGAACGGCGGCGCCAAGGGCCAGGGCTCGAACTACGCCTTCGCCGACGGCAGCTCGCGTTTCTTGCGCTACGGCCGCTCCCTTAGCCCGATCAATCTTTGGGCCGTGACCCAGATTTGGCGGACCAACACCGCGACGTTCAATCCGAAGTAACGACGGGGCGGGGCAAAAGTCGAAGGTCGAAAGTCGAAAGTCGAAAAACGGAATCGAACGGAGAGGTGAATCCAGATTCGGACCCCAGTCACCGTATCGACAGCGGCGTGGCGCGTCGCTTCGCGCCGCACTCCACATGAGGCAGTCGATAGTCGCCGTCTCCGTTTAGCGCTTCAACGCTTCAACCTCCTTCAACTTCCCCGGTTCACATCAGCTTGAGTTTCGGCAGATCCTGCGAGTCCACCAAGCCCACCGGTTCGCGCTTCGAGTTGACCACGATGAGGTCGTCGATGTTGCGCTCATTGAAAAGTCTTAACGCCTCCACCGCCAGCGCGGTGTCGCGGATGCAGACCGGCTTCCGAGTCATCACGGACTTCAATGGCCGGCCAAGCACCGAGTCATCAGCGGCCATCAGCCGTCGAAAATCACCGTCGGTGAACACGCCGGCCAATTTGCCGCTCCGGGTCACCACGCTGACCGATCCCGACTTCGCACGCGTCATGACCATCAGCGCTTCCTTCACCGTCACCGTTTCCGGCGCAACCGCACTGCGATCTCCACGGCGCATGATGTCGCCCACCGTCACCAGCATGGCCCGTCCGATGGCCCCGCTTGGATGCCGCTTTGCATAGTCCTTCATCCGGAAACCGCGAGCCTCCATCACCGCCAGCGCCAGGGCGTCGCCCATGACCAGCATGGCAGTGGTGCTCGCCGTTGGCGCCAGATTGAAAGGGCAGGCCTCACGGGGAACCTTGCAGTTCAGGATCACATCGGCGTGCTTTCCGAGGGTGGACTTCGTCGATCCGGTAAAGGCCACAATGCGCACCCCAAACCGCTTTAGCGCAGGCAGGAGATGGACCAGTTCCTCCGATTCGCCAGAGTAGCTGAGTGCGAGAATGACATCGCCCTCCTGCACCAATCCGAGGTCACCGTGAAGCGCATCCACCGAATCGAGGACGACTGCGGTGGATCCGGTGCTGGCGAGAGTGGCCGCGATTTTCCGCCCGATATTTCCCGACTTGCCGATTCCGGCGACGACGACCTTGTTGCGGCG
>JANXMD010000636.1 GCA_025354845.1 Verrucomicrobiota bacterium
CCTCGATTTCGCGAAAAACCCCTACGCGACCGTTCGGCCAGTATCCCGTCACTTCGATCCCACCGGTCGCGGTTCGTCCACGCTTCACGCGCTCGCATCCCGTTCCCATCACGGTGAACAACGATTCGCAGCCGTGGATACCATACCAGAACAGGTCGGGATGATGCGGCTCGAGATGGGCTGGCGACCCACACCACGCATTGGTGACCACTCCAATTGCCCCGGCACGCACGGCCAGGGTGTTGGTGGCAAATCGCAATGACGACGCGGTGAATACGGGCACATGGGCGGCGTGGGCGAGATGGAAGATTTCCACGGCATCCGCCAGTGATCCCGCCAACGGTTTGTCGATGAACAGCGGTTTGTGCGCTGCAATCACCGTCCGGGCCTGGGCGAGGTGCGGACGTCCGTCGACGCTCTCGAGAAACACAACATCCACCTGACGGCAGAGCTCCTCGATCGAATCCACAATGACCACCCCGTGTTTTTCCCGCAGCACGCGGGTGTACTCCTCCACTCGCGACCAGCTGGATTCAATATCGGGACTGCCGCCCTTGAAGGCCGCCACCACCCTTGCCCCGTCGACGTGATCCTTGGCCTTGGGATTGTTGAGGATGTCGGTAAAGGCGGTGGCGTGAGAGGTGTCGAGGCCGATCATGCCCACGCGCAACTCAGCCGCGGTGACACACCAGGCCGAGACGATGCTGGTCAGCGCGATCACTGCGCGGAAGACGTGGGATTGAGTCATGACGTTGTTTCCTTCAGAAGCGTGATCCTGGCAATCCTGGAGTCGGCCCCACGACGTCGCCCTTCAGGGTTTAGTGGACCCGCCCCTGGGTAGGGACTCGATCTTGACGTGGACGAGTCGGTTGGTGCTGCCAAGATCCGCCGGAAGGAACCAGATCCCGCGTCCATCGGCGTCCGGGGTCATCGCCTCGCGCGCCAATTCCATTCCGTTCCAAATCGGCACCGTCCGGGCCTCGACCTCTGCGGAGGCGTTCATCGGATCCGAAAAGATGAGAAGACGCCCTCGTGACCCACTTGTCCCTCCGGGTCGCGACGGGACGAGTCCAGAGGCGTACAGGTGGCCGTTGGCCCACTTCCAATCCTGCACCGCCACGCCGGCCATGGGGGCGGCGACTGTGCCGAGCCCCAATCCACGCGGCCGAAGTTCCGCGGCGCTCCAGGTGAACGCCAACCGGCCGGCGGACGACCAGCCATAAACCGATTCCGTGTCCCAACTGGCTCCAAGCAGGAGGATTTCCTCCACTCCCTCAACCGTTCTTCTCGCGGGCAAGACGGCTACCGCACCCACGTGATCGGGAACCGAAAAATGAATCGATGGAACGGGCGTTTGTCCGGGGTGCAGGGCAGCGACCTCGTAAGCCGCTACGACGCTGGTTCCGTGGCGACGGGATTCGGACACCGGAATCCACAACCGGCCTCCTGCCTCCTGAAAGCCTCCGGCATGATCCAGCACCGGGGCCGAAGTCGGCGCCCCTTCAGGCGTGAGATCCCATCCATCCCAGGTCGCGGTTCCCGGGGTCCAGGCCAGCAACACCGCGGACCGCGGTTTTGTGTCCTCGCGACGGGCGGTCACCCACCAGCGCCCGGCAGTCCATAAGATTCCCTGCGTGTGAGCCCTGACCTCCCTTCCTGCGAGACGCAAGGGAGGCAGGTCCACTTCACTCTCCTTCGCCCTGGGCGGCAGGGAGTCGGCCCCGCTGGACTCAAGGACCGCGAGCGACAGCAACGGTGCAAGGACGTAACGGCGCCAAGCAACGGGTCGGCTTCTTGAATTGAACGGTGCCTTCATCAAGGATGCGCGCCGAAACTAACCGGAATTCGGCCGACAACGGCCGGAGTCTGTAACCCTACCGTCACAATATGGTCAATTCCGGGATGAAGCACCTTCTGCTTGCCTTCATGGGCAGCCTTTTCGCCTGCAGATTGATTTGGGCAGCGGCGCTGCCGGAGTCGCC
>JANXMD010000631.1 GCA_025354845.1 Verrucomicrobiota bacterium
GCAGCGAACAGTAGTCACGGGGACGTTCCTGCGAGGGGCGGCCGATCACCAGGTGGTCGAGGACTTCGATGCGGAGTAGGTGCCCTCCGCGGATGAGGTCGCGGGTGATGCGGATGTCGGCCTCGCTCGGTTGCGGATCGCCGCCGGGATGGTTGTGGGCGAGAACGATGGCGTGCGCGTTGCCGAGGATTGCCGGGCGAAACACCTCGCGCGCATGCACCACCACGGTGTCGAGTAGTCCCTTGGTGATCTCCACCACCCGGATCAACCGACGTCGGGTGGTGAGCAGTAAGACAAAGAAGCGTTCGGTTTCATACAGAGCCAGTTCATCGCGCAACAACGCAGCGATGGCGGCGGGCGTGTCGAGCACGGGCGACTCACGTCGTTTCTCCGAGGCCATGCGCACTGCGAGTTCGAAGGCGGCCTTCAGCGTGACGGCTTTGTCCCGACCCACGCCGCGAACTTCCATCAACTGCTCAAGCGGGGAGCGGGCGAGAGATTCGAGAGTGGAGAAACGTTCCAGCATGCGGTGTCCGACGTCCACGGCCGAGGCGCCTTGGAGGCCGGTGCGCAGCAGGATCGCGAGAAGTTCGGCGTCGGTGAGGGCCGAGGCGCCGCGTTCGGCGAGACGCTCGCGCGGACGATCCGTCCGGACCATGTCGTGGATGCGCAGCGGTTGCGAGGAGCCGGAGGTCATGGGCAGGGGGAAATAACCGCTGATGGACGCGGATGAACGCAGATGGAAGGGAGCAATGGGAATCATCCTGAGCCCTAGCGGTCGAGTCTGCCAAGATGGGCATCGCGTGCCCGGGTTGGGGTTTTCGGAGAGGGGAGTTTAACCACAGATGGACACAGATAAACACAGATGCCGAGAAGCCGAGCCGACTCTAGAGCCTCCAAACCAAGTTCACTTCCCACCTCCGACCTCCCGTCTCTCCTTCTGCATCTGTGTCCATCTGTGGTTTCTCCGTCTTCTTCTTTCTAGGTCGCGTTTTGGGGCGACGAATCTCCTCTTCCATGGATTTCATTCCGTCCTAGGCTGCGGTTGTGGAAACTCCCGTTCCTGTCGTCACTACCCCGCAGCACACTCCGCCGCCTTTAGTGGCGGGGACGCTGTACCTCGTGGCGACGCCCATTGGGAATCTCGAGGACATCACGCTGCGTGCGCTTCGGGTGTTGCGGGAATGCGATCTTGTCGCCGCCGAGGACACCCGGCACACGGGGCAGTTGCTCAAGCATTTCGGCATTCAGAAGCAGATGGTGAGCTACCACCGTTTCAATGAGGCGCGACGAAGTGCCGAGCTTTTGGAGCGGTTGAAGGCAGGCGCGAAGGTGGCGTTGGTGACGGATGCCGGGTCGCCGGGGATCAGCGATCCGGGCGAACGCGTGGTGGCGGCGGTGCTGGCGGCGGGCTGTCGGGTGGAACCCGTGCCGGGAGCCTGCGCGATGGTGGCGGGACTCACGGCGAGCGGACTGCCCACCGAAGAATTTCATTTCGCCGGTTTTCTCCCGCACAAGTCGGGTCAGCGCGCGCGACGGTTATCGGAACTGGCTGCGGTTCCCGGAACGCTGGTGCTGTACGAATCTCCCTTTCGCATCGAGCGCTTGGTCGGTGAAATGAAAATCGCGTTTCCCGGACGGCAAGTGGTGCTGGCGCGCGAGCTGACCAAGCGCTTTGAAGAATGGCTGCGCGGCACGCCGGAAGCCTTGGCGGCAATGTTGGCAGCCCGCCCGCGCAAGGGGGAGTTCGTGGTGATGATTGCGCCAGCCGGTGAGCCTTCCGAGGCTCCAGAGTTGGATGCGGAGACCGTGGACGATGAAGACGCCGTGGACGAATCGAACGCTGGTGGCGATAACTCACACGGGTCGGCGCATTGACGGGACGCTGTCGGCCTTCCATGTTGCATCCGGCATGAGCTACGACATTTCCGCACTGTTGACGGACTGGGATTACCAGCCCGGCCAAGTGGTCGCACGCCGCTTCAAGGGCAAGGACGGCACCGAAAAGGTGCAGCTCCGCGTCGATCTGGGTGTGCTGCAGATGAATGTCGAAGGACGACCGGATGGAAAGCGCCCAATGGGGCATGAGACTTGGTACGATTTTCAGCGTTCGCGTCTGGAGACGCATCGCGAGGAGCATCAGGGCGACGATTCCGCCTTCGAGCTGGATTCCGAAGGCTGCGGGAAGCTGCAGCAGGAGGCCATTCAGTTCCATCACCGCTACATCTGTTTTTTCCAGCTCGAGGATTTCGCACTCGTTGAACGCGACTGCGAGCGCAACCTGGAGGTCTTTGAGTTCGTGGCTGAGTTTGCTGCCAACGAGGATCTTGCTTGGTCGTTGCTGCAGTTCGCGCCGCAACTGTTGATGATGCGCACCCGGGCCCGCGGAACCAAGGCGGTCCGCAAGCGCCGGCATCGCGATGCCATCTCCGCGATCGAGGAGGGCATTGAAGAATTGGAGACCTTCTACCGCGAGAACGGCCGGGAGGACCTGCTGGAGAACAGTGGTGAAATTGCCTCGTTGAAGCACTGGCTCACCGAGGTGCGTTCCAAGAAGCCGCTGACCGCGCTGGAAAAGCTGCAGCGCGATCTGGACGAGGCGATTCGTCTCGAAGATTACGAGCGGGCCGCCAAGGTCCGCGACCAGATGAAGAAGCTACAAACCTCCGACTGATTCTCCCCATTTCCATGACTCTTCTCGAAAAGATCTCCGCTGAACTTAAGGCTTCTATGCTCGCCCGCGATGCCGACCGCACCGGGGCGCTGCGCATGCTCAAGTCCGCGGTGGGGTACGCCCAGATCGAGAAGAAGATCGAGCCACTGCCCGATGCCGACGTGATGGTGGTGATCCAGAAGGAAGCCAAGCGCCGCCGCGATTCCATCGAGGAATTTGAAAAAGGCGGCCGTGCCGATCTGGCTGCGAAGGAGCTCTCGGAACTGAAGGTGCTCGAGGCCTTTCTGCCCACGCAGCTCAGTGCCGCGGAGCTCGAGGAGCTAGTCCGTGCAGCCATTGCCGAGACCGGCGCCACCAGCAAAAAGGAGATGGGTGTGGTGATGAAGGCGGCGCAGGCCAAGGCGGCGGGGCGCGCCGACGGCAAGACGCTCAGCCAGACGGTGGGGCGCCTGCTTCCCTGACGCGGTCGGTCGGGATCCCACCTGACGCTATTTTCGGTTCGCTCCGGCGCGCGCTTACCGGTATTCCAAGCCGGTCCGTCCGCCTTGAACCTTCCCAACCAGCTCACCGTTTCCCGTTTCTTCCTCACTGGGCTCTTTCTCGCGGTGATGTTCGCGCGGTTTCCTGGGCATGAGTCCGTGGCGCTTCTGTTGTTCAGCCTGGCAGGCATAACTGACTTCCTCGACGGCCGTATTGCACGCCAGCGCGGACTGATCACCCAATTTGGCATTCTCATGGATCCCCTGGCGGACAAAATCCTGACCTGCTCCGCATTCATTGCGTTTGTGGGCCGCGGATTGATGCCGGCCTGGATGGTGGTGATCATTGTGGCTCGCGAACTGGCCATCACCGGACTGCGTTTGCTGGCGGCGTCGCAGCAAGTCGTGCTCGGCGCGGAGCGGTTTGGGAAGCACAAGACGATATCGCAGATCGTTGCCATCCTCTCCGTGCTGACCGTGCTGAGCTACCCGCAATGGGGAGCGGCCGGTGAATGGATCTTCGGTGGCCGAATCTTTGGGGCGGCCTGGACGGTCCACGTGGCCACGGTGTCCAAGTGGGTTTCGGTCGCTCTCACCCTGTTCAGCGGAGGCGTTTACCTGTGGCGAAATCGGGAGATCTATCTCAAAGACATGTAGCGGGCCTCGGCTCGCGCGTGGTGTTGTGGATCGCCCAAGGATTTGGGTTGGGCTGGATTCCCGTGGCGCCCGGGACGTGGGGGTCGCTGCTTGGTCTGGCTCTGGCCGGGTGGGTCCTTCGCCATGGGGCGACGATTCTCGCGTGCGGGATCACCTTCGCGGGAATCCTCATCGCGGTGCCAATCTGTGCTGCTGCCGAGCGCCTCCTCGGCAAACGAGATCCGGGTAGCGTGGTGCTCGATGAAATTGTGGTGATGCCGCTGGTGGGACTTCCGGCTGTGTGGCTGTTTCCCACCTTGGCGATCCAGCCCTCGTGGAAATTACTGCTCGCTGGATTTGCCGTCTTCCGGCTCTTCGACATCTGGAAGCCCGGCCCCATTCGCTCCAGTCAGGAGCTTCCCAGGGGTTGGGGCGTGGTGATGGACGACGTGCTCGCTGCCCTCCTGGCCGGACTTGTGATTCTCGGTATGGCGGCGCTTGGCGTCCGCTGAATCCGCTCAACCCGGTCCGAGCGGCAGGAACTCTGCCGTCACGCCGGTGTCATCGAGAGTCAGGATCGCAATGCTTCGCTCCAAGCTAAAGCGCGGCTTGCCTGAGTAACCAGGGTTGAAAAAAAGCGTGGTCCCGATGGTTTCGCAGAAGCGTTTGTGCGTGTGACCGAACACCACCAGATCCGGTGCGATGCGCTTGAGCCGAGCCGTGAGTGTTTCCCCCAATGAGTTCGGATTCACGATGTGCTGGAGGAAGATCTTTCGGCCGCCGAGTTCCAGGATCTCGCTTTCGCGGAAGTCGAGTCCGGCGTCGTTGTTGCCGAGGACGGCGGTGACCGGAGCGATGCCCTCCAGGTCCAGGATGAGGCTGGGATAGCCGATGTCGCCGGCGTGCAGGATGTGATCGACGCCTTCGAACAGGCGGAAAACGGCGGGGTCCAGATAGCCGTGGGTGTCTGAGATGACGCCGATCTTCAGTTTCATGAGCTGCGGCCCGGGAGGGTTCGGGGCTGAGGCGTCACGCCTTGGCTTCATCGGCCTCAGACTCTTCGGGCACGCCAGCAGGGCTGGATTCGCCCTTTTCGGCCGGAGATTCCGCCGGGGCTGAGAGGCGCCACGCGGCGCCGAATAGCGCGGTGAAGAGGCCGCCGCTGAGCAGTGTATTGCGGAAAAACTCCCAGGTTTCGGGATAGCCGCCGGTGCCGCGGGTCAGCGCGATCAACCATCCAGTGAGCGTGCGAGTGTATTCAGGATTGCGGAAGGGATTCAGGCACCATGCTGCGGTGTTGGTGACGAGGTAGAAGACCAGCGCGCCGAGGATCCCGCCCCCCAGCAGACCGGTGAGGCCGCGGGTACCGCGAAAGAACTTACCGAGGCTCCACAGCACCGCGTAGCCGAGGTAATTGCAGGCGAGATAGAGCAGGCCGGTGGCATTCAGGACGTCGTATCCCTTGACCCACTGGTAGTAGCTGTTGAGCGCGAGATCCGACGCCAAGAGGAAGCCGAGCGGCATCCGCCAGGAAACCGGTCCGGGGAAAAGGGCTCCGGCGCAGAACACGAGGGCGTACACCGCCGAGAAATTCGGCGGCATGAGACCGGGCCACCGCGACGCGGCGACGAACGCCACGAACAGGTACGGGAGCAGTTGACGGAGACGGTCCTTCAATCGGCGGGCAGGTTACGGCGGAACAGTCCCGTGGCAAGCCGCGGAAAATGGGTTCAGACTCTTCCGGCCGATGCTGTTTCCCGTTCTCCACGAAGACGTCGACCTGCTGGTGCTGCACAAGCCCGCCGGATTGGTGTGCCATCCGACCAAGGGAGACGCCTATTCCAGCCTGATCAGCCGGGTGCGGATCCATCTCGGGGCCGAGCAGGAACCACAGATGGTGCACCGTCTCGACCGCGAGACCAGCGGGGTGATGGTTTTTGGAAAAACTGCCGAGGCAGCCGAAGAATTGCGCCGGCTGTGGCTGTCGGGTTTGGTGACCAAGGAGTATCTCGCCGTCGTGCACGGGGCGATGGCGGAGCCGTCGGGTGTCCTGGATGCACCGATTGGGAAGGATCTAAACAGCCCGGTGTCGATCCGCGACTGGGTCCGCCCTGATGGTGCCGCGTGCACCACACGCTGGTGGCGAGTCCGCGTGTTCGAACGAGCGGAGGGTGTGTTCTCTCTCCTGCGGGTTCGACTGGATACCGGCCGGAAGCATCAGATCCGGATTCATCTCTCCGCCGCGGGGCATCCGCTGCTGGGCGACAAACTCTACGGAGCGGATCAACTCCTCTACCTGAAGTTTGTGGAACGACGTCTCGAGCCGGAGGATCGGACCCGGTTGATTCTGTCCAACCAGGCTCTTCACGCCGCACGTCTGTGGTTGCCGTGGCAGGGGCAGGAGCAGGAATTTGTGTCACCACCGGAGCCGGATTTTCTGGCGTTTGTCGAGGGACGCCCGGTCGTCTGGGTGCGCGATCCGCATGATCCGCAACGGGCGTGGGGAGCGTAGTGCTGCCGATCGATGGGTAGGGCGGTGCTGTGGCGCCGCCGTAACTGTCCGTTCCGCGCGAGCGGAACGCCAGAGCGCGTGAGAAGGGTTTCGATCCTTGAAGGCGAAGAGGCGCGGCGATGGCCTCCCTCCGTTCGGGTAGCCACGACTTCGCTTCGCTCGTCGTGGTAAAGTTAGGGCCGAACGGCAGTTCGGACCCTACCTGATGGTAGGTCTCGCGTTACCGGCCCAATTCAAAGCGGCTTCGCCATTTGGGCGGCGAGGCGGGCGGTGAAGATTTCGGCGGCGTTGTAGCCCGAGAGCTTCAGCTTGGTTTGAAGGGCAGCAATCTCCACCAGGTTCGCGAGATCGCGTCCGGGGCGAACCGGAATCGTCATGCAAGGAACCTTCAACCCCAGAATCTCCAAGGTCGCCTGGTCCATGCCGATCCGATCCACTTCCTCCACCTTTTCCCAGGACCTCAGGTGCACCAGCAGGTCGACGCGTTTCTCGCGACGAATGGCGCCGACACCGAACATGGCGGCCACGTCAATCAGGCCGATGCCTCGGACTTCAATCATGTTTCGACCGATGTCTTTGGCCGTCCCCATGACGTCGATCCCGTCCTCGACGCGCAGAAGGATGACGTCGTCGGCCACGAGGCTGTGACCGCGCTCCAGCAGGCCCAGCACGGCCTCGCTCTTGCCGATGCCGCTTTCGCCCTGGATCACCACGCCAATTCCCTGGATGTCCACCATGCTGCCGTGCAACTGGCCTCGTGGCGCGAACAGGTTTTCCAGCGCGAAGGTCGCCCGGCTGATGAACTGCATGGTGATCAGCGAGGTGGTGAAGAGCGGCACGTTACGCTTTTCCGCAGCGTCGATGAATTCCCGTCCGGGGTTGATGTCGCGGCACACCACGACGCAGGGGATCCGATGCGCAAAAAGTTCCGTGATGCGCTGCCGGCGCAGGTCGGAATCGAGGGACCGGAGGTAGGCGACCTCGACGTTGCCAACGACCTGGACGCGTTTTGGGGCGAAGTACTTGTTGAACCCGGCCAGGGCGAGTCCGGGGCGGTTGACCGTTGATTCGCGAATGGGCCGCTTCAGCCCTTCGGCACCCGCGATGAGGCGGAGACCCAGATCCCCGGCGTGGCCGTCGTAGAACGATTTGACCGAGGTGATCGTGGGGGGCATGGGGAGTCAGAGGTTAAACTCGGGACCGAGATAGATCTCCCGGGCCCGGGGATCGCTGGCGAGGAATTCGGCGCTGCCTTCAATGAGAACCTCGCCCTTGACGATGATGTATCCGCGGTCAATGAGCTTCAGCATCTCGCGGGCGCTGTGGTCGGTGATGAGAATCCCGAGGCCGCGATCGCGAAGGCGCCGGAGGATCTTTTGCACCTCGTGGACGGCGATGGGATCAATGCCGGCGAACGGTTCGTCGAGCAACAGGACGCGCGGATTGGTGATCAGCGCCCGCGTGATCTCTAGGCGTCGCTTCTCG
The DNA here is from genome assembly GCA_025354845.1 of Verrucomicrobiota bacterium. Lineage (GTDB taxonomy): Bacteria > Verrucomicrobiota > Verrucomicrobiia > Limisphaerales > UBA9464 > CAIVQB01. Next base: position 7,787 of record JANXMD010000631.1, read on the forward strand.
CCGCCGCTCAACTGGTAGGCGCGGCTCTTCGCCAGCGCGGCAAGATCGAGCTCCTGGAGCAGCGCTCGGAGTCGCGTGTCGCGTTCCGCGGCATTACCCTCACAGGTTTCGAGGATCGCCAGGAGGTTCTCCTCCACCGTCAGCTTGCGGAATACGGAGGGTTCCTGGGTGAGGTAGCCGATGCCGAGTCGCGCCCGCTGGTGCATCGGAAGCCGGGTGATGTCGTGGTCCTGGAATCGGACGACGCCGGCATCCGGACGGACCTGTCCGACCACCATGTTGAAACTGGTCGTCTTGCCGGCGCCGTTGGGTCCCAGGAGCCCGACGATCTCGCCGGCGTTTACGTGGATGGACACCCCGTTCACTACTTGCCGGGCTTTGTAGGCCTTGGCGAGCTTCTCGACTGTCAACAGACGTTCCGGGGACGGACCACTCATGACGTTCTCACAATCATGCCGCGGCTTCTCATCGAACGGCAGGGGCCGAGGGGGCGTTGGTCGACTTGAAAATGTCCCGGATCGCCGTGGCCTTGAAGACCTGTTGGAACGGGCCATACACGAGGAACCGGCCGCGGGCTCGGTCGAAGACCAGGCGTTCTCCGCGCAGTCGACGTTCGGGACCTTCCACTTCCGGTTGCGGTCCGCCGGATTCGCCGGTGAGTTCGACGGTGCCTTGCGCGGCATCAAACACGGCCTGGAACGCCGTGACGCGATTGGTCTCCGGTTTCGAGGCGTCGGCCTTTCCGCCGGCGGAGAAGGAGCCCTGGATGTTCATCACCACGTTGGTCCGGGCCACGATGCGCTGCACGGTGCGCCGGCCGACGGCGTCGGTGGCCTGCTTGATGGTGAAGTCCTCGCACCAGAGTTCGAGGGTTCCGGGGATGACCAGATGAACGGTGTCCGACACGTGCCAGTCGCCCTTCTGATCAAACACACCCTGGCCCTTGGCCTCGAGCAATCCCTGATCGCCGGCGGGCGTGAGTTTCGAATCGTCAGCGAGGAGGGACAGAGCGCCGACCGTCACGGCGGCAAGCCAGCGAATCCAAGGCGGGGCGGAGCGGAAAAGCGGGGACATACGCAGATCGGGAGGGATCAGGGCACGCTGGTGTTGGTGCTTTCGGTGAGAGTGGGAAAGAGCGTCAGCCGAAACGTGGCGCGCACGTGGTTGGAAATGACGAGTTGCTGGGCGGCGTGGCTCCACTGGAACCCGTCGCCGGCGAGCGAGAACAGTCCGTCGGCCTGGCGCAGAAGCACCGGCCCGGCCGAATGCACGGCGCGAGATGCGGTGCTGACCACACACTGAGGGGACGTGACGATCCATTCGGCGAGACCGGTGTTGGTCTTGAAAGTTTCCAACGTGAACTGGTCCACGGTCATCTCGGTGAGACCGCGATAGCTGTTCCCGGAAAAGCGGAAAAGAACCTGGCCGTTTTCGCGATACGGAAAGCTAAAGCCCTGCTTTGCCGGCTCGGCGGCGTGGGCGGGTTTGCCGGAGGCAGGGGTTTGAGCCCGGACGAGGCAGAGAGCGGCCAACGAAACTCCGGCGATCACTAAGGCCAATCGCGTAGAAGAAGGGACAGCCAGGCTCCGATTCACGGTAGGGGCAGTCTGGTTGGGACCGACAGGGCTTAGGAAGCGAATTTCGCGATCACCGCGTCCCAGTGGCCTTGTGCCTGCAGGATCAAATCGACCACCTCACGCACGGCACCGTGTCCGCCCGGGGCGGTGGTGACGAACTGCGCCAGAGCGCGGGCCTCCACGATCGCGTCGGCCGGAACGGCAGCGAATCCGACGCGACGCAGCGCGCCGAGATCCACCACGTCGTCACCCATGTAGGCCGTTTCCTCCCAGGAGACCCCCGCCTGCTTCAGGAGGGCTTCGATCGCCTGAACCTTGGGCTCGGGGGACTGGTGTAGGTAATCAATCTTCAGGTCGGTCGCTCGCTCCGTAGTTGCCAGCGACGGACGTGCGGACACCCAACCCACGCGGATTCCCGAGGTCTGCAGCAGGCGGAGTCCGAGCCCGTCCCGGATATTGAAGCGTTTGAATTCCGTTCCGCCGCCCATGAAGACGGAGGAGTCGGTAAGCACGCCATCGACATCGCAGAGAAACAGCCGCACCCGCTGGAGCCGTGATCGCAGGGAGTCGGGAACCGTCATGCCATCGAGTGTTGAGATTCCGACTCAGCGTCCGGTCTGGCCCATTGAGAGCAGGAACATGATGTTGTTCGGCACCTTCTTGAGCTTGCCGAGCAGAAGGTCCATGGCCTCCACCGGTGGCACGCCCGTGAGAGCGCGACGCAGCACGGTGATGCGGTTGTACTCGTCGGGGTGATAGAGCAGTTCCTCTTTGCGGGTGCCGGAACGCTCAATGTTGATCGAGGGGAAGATTCGGCGGTCCACCAGGGCACGGTCGAGGCAGACCTCCATGTTGCCGGTGCCCTTGAACTCTTCAAAGATGACCTCGTCCATGCGGCTGCCAGTGTCCACCAGCGCGGTGGCCATGATGGTTAGTGAACCACCCTCTTCGATGTTGCGGGCTGCACCAAAAAAGCGCTTTGGCTTATGCAGGGCGTTGGCGTCGACACCGCCTGAAAGGATTTTTCCGGAGTGCGGTTGGACCGTGTTGTAGGCGCGGGCGAGACGGGTGATGGAGTCGAGCAGGATGACCACGTCCTTCTTGTGCTCGACCATGCGGCGCGCCTTTTCGATGACCATCTCGGCCACCTGAACGTGCCGCTCGGGAGGTTCGTCGAAGGTCGAACTGACGACCTCGGCTCCTTTGCAGTTTCGCTCCATGTCCGTCACTTCCTCGGGGCGCTCGTCGATCAGCAGGATGATCAGGTAGCACTCCGGGTTGTTCTTCAGCATGGCGTTGGCCAGCTTCTGCATCAGCACGGTCTTGCCGGTGCGGGGCGGCGCAACGATGAGGCCGCGGGTGCCCTTGCCGATGGGGCAGACCATGTCCACGACGCGGGTGGAGAGCTCGTTGGGATCCGACTCGAGCAGGAAGCGCTTGTTGGGGAACAGCGGCGTGAGGTTGTCGAAGTGGGTCTTCTCCTTCGCCAGGTCCGGATCGATCCCGGCGACGCGTTCGACTTTGAGCAGCGCGTAGAACTTTTCCTTTTCCTTCGGAGGACGGACCTGGCCCTCGACGTCGTCACCGGTCTGCAGATCGAAGCGACGGATCTGCGATGGGGAGACGTAGATGTCCTCGGGGCAGGGCAGGTAATTGAACGCCGGCGAACGCAGGAAGCCGAATCCCTCGGGCATCACCTCAAGGACGCCGCGGGTGTTGATCGTGCCGCCGGCGTGGAGGTTGCGCTGGACAATCTGGAAGATGATTTCCTGACGCTTGAGCGTGCCGAAGTTGTCGATGCCGTATTCCTTGGCGACCTCGCTCAACGGCCCGATGGCAATGGGCTGGAGGTCGTGGAGGTTGAGCGTGCGGGGCGTGACAATGAATTCGGGCTTGTCCGGAACCGGTTCAAAGACCGGGGTATCCTCATTTGGATTCTCCATCCGCTCACGCGGCGCCTGCACGGACTTCACCACCAGCGGGGCGTCGTCCTCGTGGGCGGCGGTCGAATCCGAATCGGTCGGCGTGGAGTGCCCAGTGGCAGACTCCACGGCTTCGGTTTCGGGCTCCGGCTCTGGAATTTGCGCGGCTGCTGCAGCCGCGGCGGTCGCGGCGGCTGCGGCCTCTCGCTTGGCGGCAGCGGCGGACTTGGCTTTGGTGACCGGCGCGGCGGGCGCCGGAGTTTCGGTCAGCGGCAATTCCTCAACCGCTTCGACGGCGGACTTCTTCTTCGTCACCCGCGGCTTCTTCAGGGCGGCGGGATCTTTCGGAGGGCGGGGCATAACGGCAAAAGTGTGATGATTTCCGCACGCGGGGGATTCGACTCACCATGCTCTTTGATCGGATATCGAGACGCGCGCGGCGTTGATCAGCGGCCGACCAGGGGGAGAGCGGGGGGGATGACCTCAACGTCAAGTTGAGGACCCAAACGTGCTACGGCTTGAAAATGACGCGAGGTTGAACCCGCGCAAGGGCATTTTTGCGGGATTCTGCTCCGGAATTTGACGTAGGGAAATCTGCGCGAGGCTCGATTTCCTTAGGAAGCGAGCGGGAATCGGCTCGTGAGCGCACGAACGCGCGTGCGCACGGATTCCGCCACGGCCGCATCGCCCGGCTTCGCCAGAACTTCGCTGATCAAGTCGGCGATCTGGCTCATTTCCGCTTCGCGCATGCCGCGAGTGGTGACGGCCGGAGTCCCCAGGCGAACGCCCGAGGCCTCGAAAGGCGAACGGGTCTCGAAGGGAATGGTGTTCTTGTTGGTCGTGATGCCGGCTTCGTCGAGCGCAAGTTGGCACTGCTTGCCAGTGAGGCCTCGGCTCCCGACGTCCACAAGCATCAGGTGATTCTCGGTGCCGCCGGAGACCAATCGGTATCCGTTGCGCTGCATGCCGGCCGCGAGGGCGATCGCGTTGCGCACGATCTGCTCCTGATAGGACTTGAAGCCGGGTTGCAGCGCCTCGTGGAAGCACACTGCCTTGGCAGCAATGACGTGCATGAGCGGCCCGCCCTGGATGCCGGGGAACACCTGCGAATCAATCGCCTTGGCGTACTTCTCAGGGCACAGGATGAGGCCACCACGCGGCCCGCGCAGCGTCTTGTGCGTGGTGGTCGTGACGAAGTCGGCGTACGGCACCGGGCTGGGATGAACGCCCGCGGCCACCAGGCCCGCGATGTGCGCAATGTCCGCGAGCAGCAGGGCGCCGACCTCACGGGCGATCTCGCCCATGCGCTTGAAGTCGATCACGCGCGGATACGCCGAGGCGCCCACCGTGATCATCTTCGGCTTGTGGGTGCGGGCATCGGCCGCGAGTTGATCGTAGTCGATCCGCTCGTCGTCCTTGCGAACGCCATAGTGGACGATTTCAAAAAACTTCCCCGAGAAATTGGCCTTGTTGCCGTGGGTCAGGTGACCGCCATGGGACAGGTCCATGGTCAGCATCTTGTCGCCCGGCTTCAGCATGGCGAAGTACACCGCCATGTTGGCGCCGGAACCGGAGTGCGGCTGCACGTTGGCATGCTCAGCGCCGAAGAGTTGCTTGGCGCGGTCGATGGCCAACTGCTCGGCGACGTCGACGTACTCGCAGCCACCATACCAGCGGCGCTTCGGATAGCCCTCGGCGTACTTGTTGGTCAGCAGGCTTCCCTGGGCCTCCATCACCGCGGGGCTGGTGAAATTCTCCGAGGCGATCAGCTCGATGTTCTCCTGCTGGCGCAAGCGCTCGCGGGAGATGACTTCGGCAATGGCGGGATCGACGGAGAGGAGTTTGGAGGACATTTCAGATTCGAGTTTCAGGATGCGGCGCTCATGGCGGCCACCGGCAAAAGCCGTGTGAAGAAAGGCGTAGAGGATGTCGGCCGCGAGGGAAGGGGGAACGAACTTGGCTCCGAGGCAGAGCACGTTGGCGTCGTTGTGCTCGCGACATAACCCGGCGCCTTCGACGGTATGCACCACGGCGGCGCGGATGCCTGGCACCTTGTTGGCGGCGATGCTGATCCCAACGCCGGTGGAGCAGCACAGGATGCCGAAATCGACCTCGCCGTCGACCAGGTGCCGTGCCACGGCTTGCGCGTAGTCGGGATAGTCGGTGGATTCCGTAGAATTCGTGCCGCAGTCCATATAGGGCACCCCGAGTTGGTCGAGCAGGGGCTTCAACGCCTCTTTGAGGGCGAAGCCCGCATGGTCCGCACCCAATGCCACGCGCGGAGGTAGGTCGGCCTCCTCCGATGGATCTTCCTGCACGTAACGCA
>JANXMD010000634.1 GCA_025354845.1 Verrucomicrobiota bacterium
CGTCGCTCCCGAACACCAGGAATCCCGCCTTGTCCTGGGGGCGCTTCCCTTTCGACCAGCGATTGGCCCAGTCACGCGACTGTTCCTGCTGGGAGGAGGGAATCGAATCCGATCGATCGAGCAGGAAGAAGGCGTTCATGCCTTCCTGCGGCTTCTTCCATTGGATACCCGCAATGCCAAAAACCAGCAGCAGCACTCCTAACAACCGCAACCCGGTGGAGGCATGACGGCGCCACGGGACCAGCGAGGCATCCGACTTCCAGGCGAGCCCGAGGGTCCACAGAATGACCGGGACGAGGAGCAGCAACCAGCCGGGATGAGTGAACTGGAAGCTCATGATCCGTGACCTCCCTGGTTTCTGGACGCCGACGCGACCCGCCGAACGCCGGACGAATCGCGGGCGAGAAGCTTTTGTACGCGATGATTCTGGGAGTCGGCCACGAAGAGGTTTCCGTGCGAATCAAACGCGATGGCCCACGGATTCGCAAACTCCGCGACTCCGCCGCCGGCCCTGCCCACTACCTCGATCAATTGATCCCTGGCGTCAAAAATAGAAATCCGCGAGTTGCCGAACTCGCACACGAACTGGCGTCCCGTCGCGTCTACACGCACGTCGTAGGGATAGCTCAGGCGTCCCGGGTCCGAGCCGGCCGAACCGTAGGCGCGAATCCAGTCCCCGTCCGTCGTGAACACTTGAATGCGGTGATTGCAGGAATCGGCCACGTACAGCCGACCCGCCTTATCCAGTCCGATACCCTCGGCGCGATTGAACTTTCCGGGCTCCACCCCCGGGGCACCCCAGGTTTTCTCAAACTGCCCTTCGGCGGAAAACCGCTGAATCCGATCCACGACTGTGTATTCGGTCAGGAAGAACCTCCCATCCGGAGCCGCCACGAGGGAACGAGGGAGGATCAATTCACCGGCTGCCGTGCCCTTGTGCCCCCACTGTCGAACGAGCTTTCCATCGGTCGAAAAATGATTCACCCGCTGATAGTGCGGCTCTACGACGATGATGTTTCCGGCCACATCCAGACTCATGCCCTTCGGCTTCCCAAGGTCGGTCTGGGGCATCTGCCACTGGAGCATCCACCGTCCTTGGCGGTCGAATTTCTGGATCCGCCCGGTCATGTCCGCCACGTACAGATTGTCCTCGCGGTCACACACCAGTGAACGCGGTTTGTTGAACTGCCCGGGCGCCACGCCGCGCGAGCCGATCACCTGAACGGCGCGAAAGGTTTGCGAGGCAATCGGACTCTCGTGCCCAGCGCCGTCCACGCCGTCCACGCCGGACGCATCACCAACCTCGCGTTCCGAACACCCGCCCACGAAGAACATTCCAGCCAGGATAGCCGGCAGCCCGCGGGCCGGGCCGGATCCCAGCCGACGGATCAGAATCCCCACTCCCGCCGGCAGGAGCGCAATGCCGAGCAGCACGATGCAGAGCGCGTTAACCTGGGGTCCGTGGCCATAGTGCAGCAGGTTGAAAATGCGAAGGGCGAGCGTTTCGCCACCGGGCGGCTGGATGAGCACCACCGTTTCC
>JANXMD010000637.1 GCA_025354845.1 Verrucomicrobiota bacterium
CGCCTCGGACCTGCTGCAGCATCATTTCCGAAATGCGGCACAGACCGGGCTGATGATCTATCGCAACTACTTCGGGGAGGCCAAGGCTCTGCGCAAGGTACAGTGGAGCTCCGAGGTACTGTTCAAGGTCCTGATCCAGCACGAGCCCGATCATGTCCTCTTGCGTGAAGCGCGACGCGACACGCTGCACACCTACCTCGACCGCGACCTGGCGCTGGAGTTCCTGCGACGTCGACAGCGGGAAGCCCTGCCGATCAGGCTGCGCCCGGTGCCACGCGTACCACCGCTATCCTTCGGCATGTATGCCACCCGCCTCAAAGAAACACTCATGGTAGAGGATCCCCACGAATCGCTGGAACGGCTCTGCCATCAGTGGTGGCAGCAGCTGGACGGCGGCGCCTCAGCCGCAGACGCAGACGCAGGCGATCAACCCTCCACCGGGCCGGTCTCCGCCACTTCGTAGCGATAGGCCCGTCCACGGCTCTCAGGATCCCATCCCCCGGCCAGGGCGGCCTCGAGGGCAGGCAGGACCGCGGCGAGCAGCAACGCTTTGCGCGGAGGGGTGCGCATGCCGAATCGGGAAAAGGGAAAGTCGATCACCAGCTCGCGGGTCCGGTCGGGATCCAGCCAGACCGAAACCGAAACCCCATAGTAGCCGGCCCCGCCTCGAAGATTTCCCCAACCATGGCGATACACCCATTTGTATTCCACGCCTCCGAGTGACAGCACTTCCAGTTTTGGTTCTGATCCGGCCACGCGCTAGGCTTGCTGCTCACCACGCGTTTGCAAGCGAATGACGCGAATTCCGTGTTCTCCGCCCTCCCCACGCCTCAGCGGAGCGCGGTCTCCGGCAGCGGCGTCCACCGCGTGCGCAGACAGCGTTGGAACCGGTCGCGCAACCGGAGACGGAGACGCATCGCGCGCGGGACGAGACGTCGCCGGCGGACACCGCCACCAGGAGTTGGACGGGCCTGGGTCTCGTCCTCGCGCCAGACGGCTTCGTGATGAAACAGTCGGACCCACTCCCGCACCGCGAGCCGATCGTCGTCAGTTCCGCCCACCAATCGGTATTCCCCATCGGGTGAACACAACAAAACCGCGGATCCGAGGGTCACGATCACACGGTCACCACCCACCAGGCTCCGGCACCAACGCATCCAGGAATTCATATGCGGGTGAGTGTGGTGGAGGGGGTGGGACATCGGCTGACCCATAGCCCAACGCGAGGAAAAAACACGCGTGGAGCCTCGGTCGCAGCCTTGCGTGAGGACTGGCGGCTGCGGGAAGGTTGGGCGCCGCGCCACCGATGCCCCTGCTTTTCATCCAAGATCTCGAGGTGGACTTCCGCCTGAACGGCCGCTGGGTGCGCGCCGTGGATGGCGTCTCGCTCGCGGTCGAAGCGGGAGAAACCGTTTGTATCGTGGGCGAAAGCGGGTGCGGCAAGAGTGTCACGGCGCTGAGCGTGGCCCGACTCCTCCCCGAGCCTCCGGCACGGATCGCCGGCGGGCGCATTGACATCGAGGGCCGCAACGTCTTCGAGCTGTCTTCCCGCGACCTCCGTGCCGTTCGTGGCGGTGTGGTGAGCTACGTCTTCCAGGAGCCCGGTGCCGCCTTGAACCCGGTGTTCCGCGTCGGGGTTCAAATCCTCGAAACGCTTCGAATCCATCGTCCACAGCGTGCCACCCAGACTGAGGTGGTCCGGCTCCTCGCCGAAGTGGGACTCGCCGATCCCGAGCGACGCGCGCGAAACTATCCCCACGAACTCTCTGGCGGCATGCAGCAGCGGGTGATGATCGCCATGGCCATCGCCACGGAACCGAAACTGCTCATCGCCGACGAACCGACAACGGCCCTCGACGTAACGATCCAGGCCCAGATCCTGGACCTCCTCAAGGACCTCAAACACCGGCTCGGCATGGCGATCCTGTTGATCACCCACAACCTGGGCCTGGTCGGAGACATCGCCGATCGGATCGTCGTGATGTACGCCGGTCAGGTGATTGAATCGGGTCCAGCCGCCGAACTGCTCCGTTCGCCGGTGCATCCCTATACCCGCGCGCTGATCCAGAGCGTTCCCGAACTTGGCCAGACCCGGGATCGTTTGCGCGCCATTCCCGGAACCGTGCCGCAACCCGGCGCGTGGCCCATTGGATGCCGTTTTGCCCCGCGCTGTCCGTTCGTTCAGCCGCAATGTCACCTTCAGGCGCCGCCCCTCACCCACTCCGGCACCGACCCGGCACACCAGGTCCGCTGCCCGGTTGCGACCGCCTGACCCGCGACACGCCATGCCCCTGCTCGAACTCCAGCACCTTCAGGTTCGCTTTCCATTGGACGGCGGATTCTTCAGCGGCCCCCGTCGTCAGGTGCATGCGGTGGACGACGTCTCGATCCAGCTCGAGGCCGGCGAGGCGCTCGGTCTGGTCGGCGAAAGCGGTTGCGGAAAAACCACGCTCGGACGCGCCCTGCTGCGGTTGATCGAACCCACCGGGGGAACCATCCGATTCGATGGCGAGGACATCACCCACCTGCCCGCTTCCGAACTCCGCGCCCGACGCCGTCAGTTCCAGATGATCTTTCAGGATCCGTACGGCTCGTTGAATCCGCTCCTGACCATTGGCCAAAGCCTCGCCGAGCCATTGGAGATCCACGGATTGGGCCAGGCCGGTCCCGAACGACAGGCACGCATCACCGCACTGCTCACCTCGGTGGGTTTGCATCCCGATCACGCCGACCGCTACCCGCACGAATTCAGCGGGGGTCAGCGACAACGCATCGTGATCGCCCGCGCCCTGGCGGTGGAACCGCGGTTGCTGGTCTGTGACGAGCCGGTCAGCGCGCTCGACGTCAGCGTCCAAGCACAGGTCGTAAACCTGCTTCAAGACCTGCAACGCGAGCGTGGCGTGGCGTTGCTCTTCATCTCGCACGACCTCGCGGTGGTGGAACATCTTTGTCAGCGCATCGCCGTGATGTACCTGGGGCGAATCGTCGAATCCGGCCCAGCCCGAGAGCTTTGCCGAAACCCGCAGCATCCGTACACCGCCGCACTGCTCTCAGCGGTGCCCACGCTCAATCCGGAGACGCGCAGCAACCGCATCGTGCTTCGCGGCGATCCCCCATCGCCCATTGATCCTCCCACCGGCTGCCCGTTCCATCCGCGCTGCCCCGTGGCCCAGGATCGCTGCCGCAGCGAACGCCCGGCACTTCGCGAGATTCAGCCGGGACGATGGACTGCGTGTTGGGTGCAGGGGGAATGAAGTCCAAAGTCCAAAGTCGAATGTCCAAAGTCCAAAGTCCAAAATCTGAAGGGCCAACGGCCCGCTGCAACTATAGCCTGGGGCGCGAGCCCCAGGATAGTCCCGCATCATCTCATCCCAAGGGCTGAAGGCACGTAACTTCCTTTGAAGACTCTTGCGTTTTCCATGGTCCCGCCTGCCAAGCTCAACCCCCATCGTCAAGTCCGCCCTCTAACCCCGATCTCCCGTCTCCGATCTGCGAGCGCTCACTCAGCCCGGCTACTCCTACAGGACACTTTGGGGCGGATATCAGCACACACATGACATACCAAACACTTCCCTTTTGATGGTGGCCAGAAGCTAGTGGCTCTGGCACCACCTACGACGCGCTCAGCATGAACGCGATGCTTCAAAGTCCGGGTTCCAGCCTAAGGTTTGGCCCGGCACTCATTTTGGGTCGGCTGTCCTTCACTGTATGAAGGGCGGCTCTCCCAATTTCTAGGTGACCCAATGACAAGCACCGAATTAGGATCGCGCACGCCAGTCGGAGCTCCTGAGGGAGCGCGATCGTTCGTCACCACTCGTTGGAGCATCGTGCAGGCGGCTGGGGACCGTTCCAGCCCCGAGTCCCATACCGCCCTTGCCGCACTCTGCAAATCGTATTGGTATCCACTCTATACCTTCATCCGACGCCAGGGACATGGCCCCCATGATGCGGAGGATCTAACACAGTCGTTCTTTTGTTGGCTGCTGGAGAGCGGCCAGATCGGGGTGGCCGACCCGGACTTCGGAAGATTTCGCTCCTTCATCCTCACCCTTCTGAAGCATTTTCTCTCGGACGAGCGCAAGAAGGCGTTGGCCCAAAAGCGTGGGGGCGGCAAGACGATCCTCTCTCTGGACGCGCAATCCGCGGAAGAGAGGTATCTGTTGGAACCCACCACGCCGGCCACGGCAGAACGGGTATTCGATCAACGCTGGGCACTGGCGATTTTGGAGCAGACGGTCGGACATCTGCGGGAGGAGTATGTTGCGTCAGGTCGGGCTGAACTCTTCGAAGAGCTGAGACACTTCCAGTCGATTGAGGAGGCTTCCGGTTCCTATCGGGATGCGGCGAGGCGGTTGGGGGTTTCAGAGAGCGCGGTGAAATCGGCAATCTTTCGACTGCGCCGACGGTACACCGAACTTTTGCGGGAGGTCGTCGCCCAAACGGTGGCCACGCCTGCGGAGATTGATCAGGAGATTCGGTATCTCCTCGCTGCGATGGTCGATTGAGGGGAGAAATAGAGTCAGACGCCCGCTAAGAATTTGAGGCGCAACCTTTCGTCGATTCCTTCCCAGTAGTTGGTGGATCGAGAATTCGTATTACTTGTGCCTGAATTGCTTCACTGCCCGGTTTGCCAATTGGCGTTGCAGGCGAACGCCCCCGAAGGGTTTTGTCCGGTCTGCGAGTTTCGGCGGGCCCTGGATCACACGGTTGGACGCACGGGCAGGGTCGCCTCCCCACGGCCTGTCGCCAATCGCGCGAGCGAAGGCGCCGGGGCGCTCGAAGTCTCCCCGTTCGGCACCCAAGGACTGAGTCTGTCGGACCTGAAGACAATTCGTTACTTCGGGGACTATGAGTTGCTGCACGAAATTGCAAGCGGCGGCATGGGGATGGTGCTAAAGGCCCGCCAGGTTTCGCTCAACCGGTTGGTCGCGCTCAAACTCATCGGTGCCGGCGTGCTGGCGTCCCACGACAGCGTCAAGCGATTCAGAGCAGAGGCGGAGGCAGCAGCCAGCCTGGATCATCCGAACATCGTTCCCATCTACGAGATCGGGGAACATGACGGGCAGCATTTCTTCAGCATGAAGCTGATCGAGGGGCCCAATCTGCGCGAAGCCCTCTCCGCCCGTGGTGGCCGGCACAAACCTCAGTCAAATCCGTCCGAAAGTGGGGCGAGAAACTCGGAGAGCGAGAAGGAACAGCCTCATTGTCCAGACTTTCACGCCTCGGTTCACCCACCTGCCCAACGGCCCTCGAATTCAAAGCCTTGCGTCGGTTTCCAAGGCCCGAGGGAAGCCGCTCGCCTCCTTGCCACCGTCGCGCGCGCGGTGCATTTCGCGCATCAACGCGGCGTACTGCACCGCGATCTCAAGCCAGGCAACATTCTTCTCGACGCGAACGGCGATCCGCACCTGACCGACTTTGGCCTGGCCAAGTTCATCGAACGAGACAGCACGCTCACGCACACCAACGCGGTGCTGGGCACGCCTGCCTACATGTCGCCCGAGCAGGCGCGCGGCGACGCCAAGGCGGTCACGACCGCCGCGGACGTGTATGGCCTGGGGGCGGTGTTGTATGAAACGCTGACGGGCACACCGCCGTTTGCCGGGGGAACCTCGCTGGAGACGATTCGGCAGGTGCTCGACCAGGAGCCGCGCCGACCCTCTGTTTTCAATCCCGAGGTGGACCGCGATTTGGAGACGATCTGCCTGAAATGTTTGGAGAAGGAACCCGGACGCCGCTATGGGTCGGCCGAGGCACTGGCCGAAGATCTGGAACGCTGGCTGCACAGCGAACCCATCCTTGCCCGCCCCGTCGGAACCTGGACGCGAGTGGAAAAATGGGTG
>JANXMD010000642.1 GCA_025354845.1 Verrucomicrobiota bacterium
CCTCGATTTCGATCGGATCGCCGAGGGATGTCCCGGTACCGTGCGCTTCAATACAGGTGATCGTTCGCGGATCAATTCCAGCCTCGTGCCACGCCGCTGCGACCACCTCCGCCTGAGCCACCGGATGCGGCACGGTTAGCCCGCTGGCCTTGCCGGTGTGATTGAGACTGCTTCCGCGAATGACGGCATACACCGTATCCCCGTCCGCCATCGCCTCCCTCATCGGCTTGAGGACGACGGCGCCCGCCCCCTCCCCCGACACGTAACCCGTGCCACCCTCTCCAAATGCCCGACACCGACCATCGCTCGACTGCATGTCCATCAACCCGTAGGTGACGTATTTCAACGGATGCAGCGCGAGATTCACCCCTCCGGCGATCGCCACCCGACAGGAGCCCGTCCGGAGGCTTTCAACGGCGAGGTGGACTGCAGTCAGCGACGACGAGCACGCCGTGTCGACAACCAGCGATGGACCATGAAAATTGCAAAAATAGGACACCCGGTTCGCGATAGAGGATGAGTTGAGCGACAGGGGTTGCCGCTCACCGCGTCCCCCGTTCTCCGCCCCGAGCAACGCGTAGTCCTGGTGCATCACCCCCGCAAACACGCCGACGTCGAAGCGGTGATTCGGCCCGCGCGCGGGGCGGAGCGTCTCTGGGGTGTAGCCGGCATCCTCAATCGCAGACCAACAGACCTGAAGGAACACCCGCTCTTGCGGATCCATCGCCGCGGCCTCCCGAGGCGCGATTCGGAAGAAATCCGCATCGAAACAATCGGGTGAATCGATGAATCCGCCCCACTTCGAAATCGGCTTTCCCGAGGGCGATCTGAGATCAGCCCATTCCCGCCAATCCCACCGATCCGCCGGAATCTCAGTCACACAATCGCGCCCCTCGACCAGATTGCGCCAGAACTCGCGGACGTTTGACGCTGCTGGGTACCGACCGGCCATTCCAATGACTGCAATGTCGTTCGCGGTCCAGGGCTCCGCGGCGGTGGGTGGCAGGGTCTCCACGGTTCCCACCCCTGGCGACGACCTGGGGGTTGCAACCCCAGCAGTTGACTGCGGAATCACCAGTGCGACCGCGGAATCCTCGAAGCGAGTCGGATAACGGCGGCTCAAATACTGGGCCAGTTCGTTCACCGTCGTGTACTCGAACAACAGCGTCGGCGGAAGCGACTCTCCGACCTCGATCTCTAGATCCCGGGTGATCTCGAGCAGATTCACCGAGTCGAGCCCCAGCTCGTAGTAGCCACTGTCAACCGGCACCGCATCGACCGCACGGCCGAGCCGCTCGGCGATCCGCAAACGCAGGAAGTGGCCCACACGTTCGGGCGAAGGAATGCCGGCGGGGGCGACCCGGATGGAACCGGCTTCGGACTCCTCACCCCTCGCGTGCTGATTCGTTTCGGTGTCCCCCGAAATCAGAGCGGGCTCGCGAACCCGTTTGTTCGCAAACCGCTTGAGTTCGGCGACCAGATTCCCGGCAGTGTCAAAGAACTCCAGATCCAGAAACACCAGGTCACCGCTCTCGCGTCCTGTTCCCCGACGAATGCGCGCGGTGCAAGAACCCGTGATCGCGTGGGAGGCGCGAAACGACTCAAACGAGAACGGTAGAATTAGCGTCTCCCCCTCATAGACATCCGGCGGAAGCAACGTCCTCGCCCCCACTCCACAGGCATCCAGCAGTCCGGGATGGAACAGGAATTCATCCGTAGGGTTCTGGATGGATTCCACCGTAACCGAGACGTGTTGAACGCCGTTCCCTTCGTACACCGTCCCCTCGGGCTTCATCAACCCGGAGTGAGCCAATCCCCGAACCCGACACTGCGCATAGGTGGTTTCCAGGGGATAGGAGGCGCGCGCGGCGGCGGCCATCTCCTGCAGGTTCAATCGCCCGTGGAATGCGTTCGCCCCGGTGCGCTCCACCATCGCCGTAAAGTATCGGACCGCCTCCCCCGACAGAATCCCGTTTGCGCTCCGCCGCCCCATCGCCACCAGCGACCAGCGCCCGGGAAGAATCTCCTTCAGTTCAATATCGAGGAGCACCATCACAGTGTCGCTCGTCACCAACGGCCGGTAGATCGTGAAATCTCGAAGCACCAGACACGGCAACGCCTCGCCACGCTCGTGGAATAACTGGAAGACGAGATCGATGTAGGCAAGTCCGGGCATCATCGCGCGCCCAAACACACGGTGATGGTGAATCACCGGATCCGCGTTCGTAATGAGGATTTGTTCATTCATCGATTGCCTAGCGACGCTGCCTCCATCGATTTGACCGGCCTTCAACCAGCCCCGGGACCGACTCGCTCCGGGGCTCCAACACGGGTCGCACCCGGGAGTCGTGCCCTTGCTGAACCTCGGAGGGCCGATCCTCCTCAACTCCGCCTCCGATCCGCCTTCGCTGAAATACCGGTGCCACCTTGGAAACACGGGCTCCATTCCCCGCAGGCCCGGGGCTGAACGACTCCAGGATCACATGCACATTGGTGCCGCCGTCGGCAAAGCAGTTCAGCGCCGCAATCCTCGGATCCCCATCCCAGCTCAGCGCAGACCGCGGGAACTGGAACGGTGTGGAACCGAGATCAAAATGGCGCATGGGCTGCTCGCCAGAGAGGAACGGGACCGAGCAGCCGTGCTCCAGCATGAGCACCGTCTTGATAAGGCCGGCGATTCCTTCGGCGCACAAGGGATGTCCCAGGTTGGGCTTCAGAGAACCCAGCCAGCACGGAGGGCGACCCGAGGCTCCGTACACCGACTGAAGCGCCTTCAATTCCAGCAGGTCCGTCACTTCGGACCCCGAACCATTCACCTCGATGTATCGGATCTCCTCGGGGCGTCGTCCGCTCCTGCCCAACGCCGAACGCATCACCGCCTTCTGAGCCTCCAAATTGGGTGTCGCCGGGCCCGCGGTGCGTCCGTCATTGTTGACCGCAATACCCCGGATCACCGCATGGATTTGATCCCGATCCGCAATGGCCTGATCCAGGGTCTTGAGCAGGACGGTGCCAACCCCTTCGGCGGGAACAATTCCGCCCGCCCGGGCGTCGAACAGGTGAAACTCCGGCGTTTTTGCCAGGATCCCGCGAGCCTCGAACAGGCGATGGGATCTGTCGGAATCCAGGAGACTCACACCCCCGACGAGCGCCGCGCTGATGTCACCGGCGAGCAACGACTGCGCCGCCATTTGCAGCGCGACCAGGGCCGAGGAGCACGCCGTGTCCACGACCAAGCTGGGCCCCTGCCAGTCAAAGAACTGAGAGACGTTTGCCGCGAGATAATTCGGGCCTGCGACACGGATCGGATTCTTCGCAGCGGCGAGCAACTTCGGATCGGGAGTCCGGAGCGCGCGACCTCCAATAAAAACTCCGATCGGGCGCCGTTTCAACTCGTCCACCGAATACCCCGCGTGACACACGGTGCGAAGCGTCTCTTCAAGGAGCAGAAATGCCTGCGGATCCATCACCCGCGCGTCGGCATCCGCGATCAGGAACGCCTCTGGATCAAACGAAACCACATCGTCCAACAATCCGGCGACATACTGGGATTCCCCTCCCCACCGGCTCGCCGGAGCATAGGCGATTGCCTTCCGTCCCGTTCTCAGGAGTTCCCAATACGCGTCGAGTCCCTCCGCACCGGGAAACCGGCAGGACATCCCCACCACCGCCAAATCTCCACGGCGAGCCGTTATTAAGGCAGAACTCCGCGCCCCAATCACACGCTCAACCGCCCCGGCTTCTGGCGGCACCGCGACCGGCGGCGCCCCGGGTGCCTGCACAAGGCGGGCCCCATGATGCGTCACCAACCAGGCGGACAGGGAGTCCAGCGTGGAATGCTCCAGCAAAAGCGATGGATCCAGCTCATGGCCGACCCTTTGATTCACCGACCGAAGTACCTGCGCGAGCATCACGGAATCGGCGCCATACTCGGCGAAAGATGTTCCGGCATCGATGCGCGCCGGATCCAGGCGCAGCTCCGACGCGAAAAGTCCCCGCAGCCAGCCGCGGACCGGCTCCATGCCCGTCACCCATGGTGCGACGGCCGTCGATGTCTCGATCCTCGGGAGCGCCTTCGTGGATGCCGGGACCGTCGTGGGCGTGCGGAGAAGTTTCTCCGGCTTCCATCGCGATGGATCCACCCGCGCCGCCATCACGACGCCGCGCGTGCCGGCATACAGCAATTGATCCAGCGATTCCAATCCCTCGGCATCGGTCTGGTTCAGAAATCCGAGTTCCCTATATCGAGACGCACCCGCCATCCCCGCTGCGGCACCGGTCTCGCTCCAGGCCGGCCACTGAATACTCAACACCGGAAGGTCCCCTGACCGCTGCTCAGCCACGCAATCGAGATACGCGTTGGCCATGGAGTAATCGCTCAGTCCGACCGCCAGCGACGGAATCGCCGCCGACACCGATGAGAACATCACCAGGAACTGCAACGGCTCCCGGCCAAACACCTCAAGCAAGACATCCACACCCGATACCTTGGGCGCCAATACCGCCTGAATCGATGAGACCGACTTGCGGATCCAGGCGGGCGTCGCGGAATCGCTCACGCCCGCGCAGTGGATGACCCCGCCAATCGACCCCCACGACAGAACGACGTCGTCGAGCGCCTGACGCACGCGGGGACCGTCGTCCAGTTGGAGAGCGAGGACCCGCACTTCAGCGCCGAGAGCTTCCAACGCCTCGAGGTTGCGGATGCGCTCCCCCGTCGGGCTCGAGAGCCCACGCAAGGAGGCCCAATCCACCCGTGGTGGCAGCGCCTCGACGCCGGTCAACACCACCCGACGCACCCCGTGGTTCCTCACGAAGTGACGAGCGCACAATGCCCCGAGTCCACGCGTTCCACCGGTAACCCACAACACGCGGTTTTCCCTCCACGGCAGACCGGGAGTTCCGTTGACCCGCGGCGACTGCTCCCGAAGCACGGGTCGATGATAGCGTCCCGAACGACGAACACATTCGGGGCCAAAATCCTCGGCAAGCAGGCACTCCACGATGCTCGCCGCCTGCGACCGCGTGTCCTCGGAGGGATCGAGATCCAGATGACTCGACCGCACCCGGGCGTACTCCGCCTGCAGCATCCGATACAACGCCGCCCGCGAGGAGCCGGCGGATTGGATCGACGCATTTTGCAGCGATTGCTGCCCGCGGGTCACCCCCAGCAGTCGCAGTCCCGACCGTGCCCCCCGCTCAACGAGGTGCTGCAGCCGGGGGATCCATTGAGCTTCATCCCTGCACGTCACGCCCATTCCGACGAGGTCAACCCAGGCCGTTCCCACATCGTTCGAATCCAATGCAAGAGACTCAACCATCGACAAGGACTCTACCGTGACGATGACGCTGCCAGGAATGCGCTCCTGCACTCGGTTTGCGAGCGGCGCGGTTTCGGCACTGGTCAAAATCAAACACGTTCCTGGCGATTCCGAACCCTTCCGCAGGTCCACCGGTTCCCAGGCGCGCGTGAGATACACCAGCGAACGCCGTGCCTCCCCAGCCCCTGGTTGTAGAATCGCAAAACCGGGAACGGGCTGGAATTCGGTTCGAACCGGAGGTCGGACGAGATCGGTGAACCAGCAACGCTCACGAGCGAACGGATAGCCTGGGAGGCCGATCCGACGCACCCAGGGCCTCGATGCCAGAGTGCCCCAGGGAATCTCCAACCCCTGAACCCACAGCTCCAGCACACGCTCAACGCGACCCTTCCGAAGCCACGCGACCACCGTTTGCATCATGTCCTCGTCGCGGGATAACGCGTTGACGGTCTCGCGGTGTTGACGCGTATTCCCCGTGAACACCCCGGGCACCTCCGAGTCCCCGGTCGCGAACCGCGACAACGTTTCCCGGACCTGCGCGAGCGAATCGGCCGGGAATGCCATGCGCTCCTCCATGGCTTCACGTGCCACCTGAAGGGTCCACGCCAGGTCTCCAAGGGCCAACTCGGCGTGTAGCAGATGATCCACCAACTGCTGCGACACCCGACGCAACGCCTCCGGGTCACGCGCAGAAAGGACGATCAAGGCAGCCCCATCGTTGGGAGCGATCCCGCGCGCCGGCTCTGCGGGTGCTTCCTCCACGATGAGATGGGCATTGCCGCCTCCCGCGCCGAATGAACTCACACCTGCCCGAAGCGGACGCCCGTCGGGTGAAAGCCAATCCGCAAGGGACTGCTGCACCACGAATGGGGTCTGACTGAAATCAATCCGGGGGTTCAGGACTCGCGAGTGAAGCGACGGGACAATCTGCCGGTATTTCAGCTGTAGCAGCACTTTGGTCAAAGCCGCGATGCCCGCGGCGCTCTCGCCGTGGCCAATGTTCGATTTCACCGAGCCCAGAGCACAAAACTGCCGGTCCTCCGTCCCAGTCGAAAAGGCGCGACTCAATCCGGCGATTTCAATGGGATCTCCGAGAGACGTTCCCGTGCCGTGCGCCTCGAGGTAGCCGAGGCTCCTCGGTGAGACGCGTGCGACCTCGAGCGCTTGTTGGATCACGCGAGCCTGGGCCACGGGATTCGGAACGGTGTAGCCGTGGGTGTGTCCGCCATGATTGATCGCCGTGCCGCGGATCACCCCGTAAATCCGATCGCCGTCCGCGATCGCGCGCGCCAGTGGCTTGAGGAGGACCGAACCGACCCCCTCGCCGGGAACATAGCCCTCGGCTCCTTCGCCAAAACTTTCGCAACGCCCCTTGCTCGACGCAAACCGACCCTGCGCCAGCATCAAATACTTATTCGGGTGCAGCGACAGATTCACCCCGCCCGCAAACGCCATCTGACACTCACCCCGCAGCAGGCTCTGGCACGCCAGGTGGATGGCGCTCAGGGAAGAGGAACACATCGAATCCACTGCCAAGCTCGGGCCGTGAAGATCGAAGAAATAGGAGACGCGGTTGGCGATGGATGCCGGACTTCCGGTCAGGGCCATCGGCCGGCCCATGGCCGTCTCCTGCGCCCCGTAGAGCTGGTATTCCTCATACATCACGCCGACAAACACGCCCACCTTGCGATCCGGTCCGCCACCGCTCGCGCTCCCGATGGACTCCCGCGTATATCCGGCATCCTCAGCCGTGTGATAGGCGCACTGGAGAAACAGCCGCTCCTGAGGATCCAGCATCGCCGCCTCGCGCGGGGAGATGTTGAAGAACAGCGGATCGAACTCATCAATACCGTCCAGAAACCCACCCCACCGAGTGTAGGTCTTGCCGGGGGCGTTCGGGTCCGGGTCGAAAAACTGCGCGTGATCCCACCGGTTCGACGGAACTTCCCCAATGCAATCTCTGCCCTGCTTCAGATTCTCCCAGAATTGCTCCAGGTTCTCCGCCTTGGGATAGCGCCCCGCGACGCCAATGATCGCGATGACTTCCGACCCCGAGATGGAATCGGTCGGAACTATCGCCGGCGTCGGGGTCGTCGCCCCCTTGGGCAAAGGCTCTGCCGCATCGGGACGTCTCGCATTCACGGTGGCCCCAGTCACGGATTCCAGTCGCGTGCGCTGGGTTTCAACGAAGTATTCCGCGAGACTCCGAAGCGTTTGGTACTCGAAGAACAGGGTCTTTGGCAGCGTTCCAAATTCCTCCTCCAGTCGGAAGGTGAGATCCATCGCCATCACCGAATCGATTCCGTAGTGCTCCCAGGACACATCCGCTTCAATCCGAAGCGGTGGGAGTTTGAGGACCGACGCAAGCAACCGCCTGAGCTGATCGGTGGCCTTCAGCAGGAACTCAGAGTGGCGCTCCGCATCCTCCGGAGGCGTGCCCGTGCGCACGCCCGCAACCACCAGGGCATCCGGCGCTTTGAGCAAGGTGGCTCGGATGCGTTGAACATCACCCTGAAGAATCCAGGCCTGTGCGCCGCCGCCGTTCAGGGACAACGCCAGAGCCAGACCGCGCAGTGCGACCTCAGTCTCCAACGGAACGACTCCGAACTCCTCCCGGAACCGCCGCGTCGCGGCGGCGTCGACACGCATGCCCCCTTCGGACCACAGCGGCCAATTGATGGCGACCGTGGTGCCGGAACGCCCACCGCGCCGCACCTGCTCCTGCCGAAGCCGCGACCACTGGTCCAGACAGGCATTGGCAAACGCGTAGTCCGTTTGCCCCACGCTTCCAACCACCGCTGACATGGAAGAGAAACAGACAAAGAACTGAAGCCCGCAGTTGCAGGTCGCTTCGTCGAGATGGATCGCGCCCATCAACTTCACTGAAACCACGTCCCGCACGTCCCTCTCGGTCTTTCTCAGCATCAGCCCATCCCTCAGCACGCCGGCGGCGTGCACGATGCCATCGAGCCGGCCATGCTCGGCAAGCACCCCATCAACCAAGCGATCCACCGATGGGCGATCCGTCACATCAACCTCGCGGTAGCTCAGCGAGCCCGACGAAAAGCTCGGAAGGCGCTCCAGCACTGAGTCCCGTGAAGACCGTCCCGCCAGGATCACAGTCGGCGCCATTCCCGACTCCATCAGGTGGCGCGCCACGAAAAGCCCAATTCCCCCTGCCCCGCCGGTGATTAGATACACGCCGCCCGAACGAAGGTTCCATCGTGGAACCAATCCGCGCTGGATTTCGGCCTCAATCCAGCGTCGCCCCTCAAGCCCCAGTCCCGCCCCGCGAATCAAGCTCTCCTGCGGACGTTCCTTTCCTTCGGCGATCCATCGACAAATCGACTGGGAATCCGCGGCGCCGGGCACTTCGATCAGCTGCCCGTGGAATCGCGGATTCTCCCGCTGCGCCGAAAGCAGCATTCCATGCATCCCCGCAAACACGGATGCCAGCCCGGATCCCGGCACCAGCACCTGCATCCACACCTCGCCAGTGCCCGCGCGTGTCAACAGCTCCCGGATCTCGACCAGCAGTCGGAATCCGTAGCCCGCTGCGCGCTCGGCAAGCGACGCTACCGGTGACTGAAAAACAACGCACCGGGCGTCGGTCACGTCGGCGAGGATGTCGGCAACCTTCACACCCTCGAGTTCGATGAAAACGAGGCTCCGCGCGGCCGGCAGGAACAGGGGTGCAATCGCCGTGTCGAGCGGCCTCCACTCCGGCACCAGCACCACGGAATCCGGTTCACTGGAAGCGGCATCGGCTCTACTCCGCGCACGAACCTGCAATCCCCGCATTCGAACCGCGACATCACCGAGACCATTCCGCCATTCGATGTCCAGTTTGGGAACTTCACCAGATCGCGACCCTCTTGGTGCCACCGTTAGCACTGCCGTTGCCTCCACCAACAAAGGCGCCCGCACTTCGACTGAATCCACCGTAAACGGAAGTCCAACTCGCACCGAAGCCTCCGCAATCCCAAGACATCCTTGCAGTCCGCCGTCGAACAAACCCGGATCAAGACTCAGGGAACCAGTAATGGCACTCGCGTCGGAGCTTCGAAGCTGAACCAGCGCCCCACCCGGCGTGGACACAAGTCTCTGGATCACCCGGTAGGTCGGGCCGTAGTCAATCCCGCGTTCGGCAAACCGACGGTAGCACGTCGCTGCGTCCAGACCTTCGGAAGCTCCAAAGGTCGGCACGGTTGGGACCGCGGCAGTCGATGGCTCGACAGAGAGGCGTCCGGCTCCGATGCAGTGCAAAGTCGGCTCAGACGCCGGGGAGCCGGACTTGAGCTCAAAGGCATACGAGGAATCCTTCCCGCCCGCGACCTCCACCCACACCGTCAGGCCCGGACCCGGCACTTCCAGCGGCCTCAACCACACCACATTGTCGAGCGTCAACGGCGCAAAGGCGGCTTCTGTCCCCAGCGCGGCACGAGTGACAGCGGCACGGGCCCACTCCAGCTGAACCACGCCCGGCACCAGCAATTCGCCCTGGATCAGGTGGTCCACGAGCCACCCCTCGTCGCCCCGCAACACAACCGGAATCCGACAGGAGGACGTCCTCGGGAGGATCGCTTCCAAAACCGCCGTCGAGACCGAAGGCACTTGGGCAGGCTCGGCCGCTGACTTCCAGTAGCGCTCGCGGGCGAATCGGTAGGTGGGCAGATGGCGACGGCGGGGCAAGACGTCGCCGTAGCACTCCCGCCAGGAAATCGCGGCACCGGTGGACCAAGCGCGCGCCCGCTGTGACCCCTGCGGATCGACGATCTGGTCTCCCACCACTGGATCGGATCCGGGCTGCCACCTCTCAAGAAGCCCCGTCAGCGTGGCCAAATCCGCGGCAACAAATATCGCGCGCCGCTCCATCGCCTCACGTCCGACCTGAAGCGTCCAGGCAACGTCCTCGATTCGCAGTGGCTCGGCATCGGGTCCCAGATCCGGATCCCGCAGGAACGCAGCGAGACGCCGGGCGGCTTCCATCAGGGACTCCGGCGTGCGCGCCGATAGCGGTACCCACATCGGATTGGTCTTCCCGGGTGGCTTGCCGCGCCACAAGACCGAACCCACCGCCCGCGACGACACAACCGGTTCCTGAACCACCAAATGAACATTCGTTCCGCTATGGCCGAACGCATTCAATCCCGCGGTCCTCGGCCCGTTCCCAACGGGTATCCAGGGCGTCGTCTTGGCGCCAACCCGAAAGGCCGATCCTTCAAACTCGATCAGCGAATTCCGCTCCCGGTGGTGCAGCATTCCAGGAAGCGTGCGATGCCGCATTGAGAGCAGGATCTTGATCAACCCAATGACCGCCGCACCCGCCGCCGTGTGGCCGATGTTGGACTTGGCACTGCCCACCACGCAGAAATCCTGCTTGGATGTGAACCGCCGGAACGCGCGCACCAGGGCGTTCCCCTCGACGGGATCTCCCAGCTTGGTTCCCGTTCCGTGAGCCTCGATGTACGTGATCCCGGCCGGATCGATCCCGTATCGATCGTAAACCTCGCCGATCAGCCGCTCCTGCGCGTCGCCGTTCGGCGCCGTAATTCCATTGCTTGCGCCATCCTGATTGACCCCGGATCCCAGAATGACCCCGTGAATCGGGTCCCCGTCGCGGACCGCCTCCTCCAGGCGCTTCAGCACTACCATGCCAACACCTTCGGACAACACCGTGCCATCCGCAGCCTGATCGAAGGTGCTGCAAATCCCGCTCCGGCTCAGCATCTCGATCTGCGACATCGCCACGAGCAACTGCGGATTCATCACCGCAAAGACCCCTCCCGCGAGGGCGAGCGTGCACTCCCCTTCG